>NZ_FAOO01000003.1:179265-181626 GCF_900070205.1 Candidatus Thermokryptus mobilis
AGCTGAGAGAGTGAATCAGCTTGCCAAGGAACATCAAAGGACAAGAGAAATACTTGCTGGTTTGTCGGATACAGTTGGCTATGGACTTGAGGATAAGATTATGCTTTACATGTATGATTTCGTTCGGGATGAGTACGGGATTGAGGTTGAATTAGTTGAAAGGCGGAACATCATTTATCCGGATGGGAGATATGATGAAGTTAACATTTATGTTGAAGGTTTTAGAAATGGGGCAAAGGTTTATGTCGTCGGTGAATGTAAGTCAAGACCAAGCAAGCGCGAGGTTGATAAGTTGATTGAAAAGGTTGAAAGGGTACGAGAATTCTTGGGAGCTGAGGTTTATGCTTTTATAGTTGGTTATACATTTTCGCCAGACGTTGAGGAATACATAAAGGAAATGTATCCTTGGTTGAAGATGATGAGAAGTTTTGAGTTTGATTTAAGATATGGGAGAAAGGTTTAGTTTAATAAATTTTTGCGATTTTCTATGTCCACACCTTTGATGAGACAATACAGGAAGATAAAAGCGCAATATCCCGACGCTATAGTTTTGTTTAGGATGGGTGATTTTTACGAGACATTTGAGGAGGACGCTAAAATAGCTGCTCGGGTTCTTGGGATAGCTTTGACAAAGAGGGCAAATGGTGCAGCTGCTGATGTTCCGCTTGCTGGTTTCCCTCATCATGCGCTTGATACATATCTTCACAAACTCGTAAAAGCGGGTTATAAGGTTGCAATTTGCGAACAGCTTGAGGATCCGAAACTTGCTAAAGGCATCGTTAAAAGGGATGTGGTTGAGGTCATAACTCCAGGGGTTGCTCTTACGGATAAATTACTTGATAATCGTTCTAACAACTTCGTTTGCGCTGTTTATTTTGAAGATGAGAAAGTTGGCGTCGCTTTTGCTGATGTTTCAACAGGGGAATTTTATGCAAGTGAGGTCTCGGTAAATGAACTTCGCAATTTCCTTGACACTATATCACCAAGCGAGATTTTGTTCTGCAAAACTCAAAAAGATAAAGTTGAGCAAGTTATTGGAGACATTCAAATTAAACCAGCACTTACTAAACTTGAGGATTGGGTTTTTAAATATGACTACGCGTTTGAGACATTAACTAATCATTTCCAGACGCAGTCGTTAAAGGGTTTCGGAATAGATGATATTGAACTTGGCGTTATATGTGCTGGTGCAGTCATGCATTATCTTCAAGAGACGCAAAAGGCAAGGTTGATTCACATAAAGAAAGTTTCTCGTTATGACACTGGCGATTACATGCTGCTTGATTCAGCAACGAAAAGAAATCTTGAAATTGCAGTTTCCTATCTTGGAGAAACGACATATGGGACGCTTTTCTCTGTCATAGATAAGACGCAGACACCCATGGGGGCACGACTTTTAAAAAAGTGGGTTTTGAGACCTTTGAAAAAAATTGAGCCAATACGAAAACGACTTGAAGCAGTAAAAGAACTTTATGAGAATCCAAACTTGCGAAAAAATTTATTTGAAGTTCTCGGTGAGATTGGCGATATTGAAAGGTTGATTTCAAGAATTGCAGTAAGGGCGCACATCCCCGGAACGACAGGAAGAGCTAATCCAAAGGATTTGATAAATTTAAAGGAGTCGCTAAAGAAAATACCGAAGATAAAATCACTTCTTTCAGGTTCAAAGTCGGAGACACTTCAAAAAATTCACAAACTTTTAAATCCCCTTCAAGAAGTTGTTAAGTTGATTGAAAGTGCGATTGTTGATGACCCACCTTCAACTGTTTCAGATGGTGGAGTGATAAGGGATGGATACAGCGCTGAGCTTGATGAATTGAGGTTTATAGCTAGGTCGGGCAAAGAATACATCGCTAACCTTCAACAGAAAGAGAGGGAGAGGACTGGGATACCAAGCTTAAAGGTTGATTATAATTCAGTGTTCGGCTATTACATTGAGATTACGAAAGCACATCTTGACAAGGTTCCACCAGATTATATACGGAAGCAAACACTTGTGAACGCTGAGAGATTTATAACGCCAGAGTTAAAAGAGTATGAGGAGAAGATTTTCACGGCTGAGGAAAAGATCTCTGCACTTGAAGCTGAACTTTTTAATCAAATAAGGGAAAAGGTATCTGGATATACGGAAGAAATTCAAAGGAATGCACAATTGATAGCGATGCTGGATTGCTTTGTTTCACTTGCGGAAGTTGCGGTTGAAAATAATTATACCTGTCCAATAGTTGATGAAAGCGATGTGATTGAGATAAAAGGTGGGCGTCATCCCGTTGTTGAAAAAATTTTGCCAACTGGTGAAAAATTTGTCCCAAATGATGTTTTCCTAAATAATTCTGAAAATCAGATTTTGATAATCACTGG
>NZ_FAOO01000003.1:182166-203711 GCF_900070205.1 Candidatus Thermokryptus mobilis
TTAGACAGGTCGGTTTAATAGTTTTGCTTTCGCAGATCGGAAGTTTTGTTCCAGCTGATTATGCGAGGATCGGTATCGTTGATAGGATTTTTACGAGGGTTGGGGCTTCGGATAACATTGCCGGTGGGGAGAGCACATTTTTGGTTGAGATGCATGAGATGGCAAATATACTTAACAATGCCACATCAAAAAGTTTAATCCTTCTTGATGAGGTTGGGCGTGGGACAAGCACATTTGATGGGATATCAATAGCTTGGGCTATAACTGAATATATTCATGAGAACATTGGGGCAAAGACAATTTTCGCAACGCACTATCACGAGTTAAATGAGCTTGCGGAGTTGTTGCCAAGGGTAAAGAACTTCAAAGCTGATGTTAGGGAACTTGGCGATAAGATAATTTTCCTTCATAAAATTGTCCCCGGCTATGCGGACCACAGCTATGGGATTGAGGTCGCTAAGATGGCTGGGCTTCCCAGGGAGGTGACTGAAAGAGCAAAAGAGATTTTGATAAACCTTGAACAAAAGGAGTTAACACCTCAAGGGAAGGGAAAGAAGAAAATTTCAAAGGAAATTTTGAGGGAGAAGTTTCAGATAAGTTTGTTTGAATTGGGCGATAACAAGTTGAGGGATGAGATTTTAAAACTTGACATTGACAACATGACCCCTCTTCAGGCATTGATGAAATTGAACGAGTTGAAGGGGAGGATAAAGAGGGGGGAAGTGTAGTTTCTATATTTGACACTTCGTCTTACATATTGATACAGCAAAATTTTTAACTATTGACAAAGTATCTGTCTTTTTTTTATCTTGCTTTAGAACAAAATTGGAGCGCTTTATGCGTGGAACGCCAACGAACAGCTCGATTGAGAAGGCATTTAAAATCCTTTCCGTATTCTCGCAAAATGGAAGATTTGAATTAGGGGTTGGGGAGATAAGTAGAATTTTAAGGATGCATAAAAGCACTGTTCATAGGTTTCTACGCTCAATGGAGAAAATCGGTGTTGTTGAGAAAAGTGAGGAGACGGGGAAATACAAGCTTGGTTTAAAGCTGTATGAGCTTGGTAATAGTGTCTCTTTAAAAAAGTTGATGGTTGATAGGGCAAGGATTTATCTTGAGGACCTTCACTGGTATTTAAACGAAACGGTTCATTTTGCGACGCTTAAAAATGGGGAAGTTGTATATCTTGATAAGATAATTGCGGATAGAACCTTTGTCATAATTTCGGAAGTTGGGAAGAGGTTGCCTGCTCATTGCACGGGGCTTGGAAAGTCTATGCTTGCTTTTTTACCAAGGGAGGAGGTTGAGAGAATTATCCGAGAGAAGGGGTTGAAAAAGTTTACGAGGAATACGATAACAAGCAAAAAGAAACTTTTTGAGGAGCTTGAGCTCATCAGGGAGCGTGGTTATGCGATTGATAATGAGGAAATTGAAGATGGTTTAAGATGCATTGCTGCGCCGATTTTTAATGGTGAGGGTAGTGTGATAGCAGCTGTTAGCATTTCAGGGCCTTCAAGTAGGATAAATGAGACAACATATGATGAGTATTCAAAGTATGTTATAAAGACGGCTAAATTAATTTCTAATGAATTAAAAAACATAAATTTGAGGTTTCTATAATGGCTGAGGCAATTGTAGAAAAGGGCGGTGTTATAAACAAGGTAATTGAATTGAAAAATTTCATAGGGGGCAAATTTATTGATTCCGTCAGTGGGAAACGTTTTGAGAACAGGTATCCTGCTACTAATGAGGTTATAGCTACGGTTCCGGAAAGTGGGCGTGAAGATGTTGAGATGGCAGTTGAGTCCGCAGTAAAAGCTTTTAAGGTTTGGAGTAAGATGCCTGTTAAGGAGAGGAGCAAGTATCTTATGAAGATTTCCGAGCTTATTATGGAGAGACTTGATGAGCTTTCATATCTTGAATCAGTAGATGTTGGTAAGCCGATTCGGCTTGCTCGTGGGATGGAGATACCAAGGGCGTCGTATAATTTTTCATTTTTTGCTGAGTTTGCAAAATATGTTCATACTGAATTTTATGAGACGGATGATAGGGGAGCGATAAATTATGTTTTGAGGCGACCTGTTGGTGTTGCTGGTTTGATAACGCCTTGGAATTTACCTCTTGTTCTGACCACTTGGAAGGTTGCCCCGTGTCTTGCTGCTGGAAACACCTGTATAATAAAGCCATCGGAACTGACGCCTATAACTGCAACAAAACTTGCTGAGATAGCAGCTGAGGCGGGACTTCCAGATGGGGTTTTAAATGTCGTCCATGGGTTTGGTCCGAATTCAGCAGGTGAATTTATAGTGAGCCATCCGGATGTTAAATTAATTTCGCTTACTGGTGAGACAACGACTGGGCAGGCGATAATGAGGACGGCTTCACAACATTTGAAGAAACTTTCTTTTGAGCTTGGGGGTAAGAATCCAAATATAATTTTTGCTGATGCTGATTTAGAGCAAGCGCTTGATGTCACAATACAGTCAAGTTTTTCAAATCAAGGGGAGGTTTGTCTTTGTGGGTCAAGGATTTATGTTGAGAGAAAAATTTATGATGAATTTGTTGAAAGGCTTGTTGAAAGAGCAAAAAGGATGAAGGTTGGTGACCCGCTTGACCCGGAGACGGACATGGGAGCTTTGATAAGTGAAGAACATCTTCATAAAGTTCGCACTTACCTTGAAATTGCTGTTGCTGATGGAGGAAAAATTTTAACGGGTGGGAAAACTCCTGAGCACCTTCCAGAAAAATTTAAATCCGGAAATTGGCTTGAGCCAACTGTGATAGTTGGATTAAATGATAACTGCAGAGTCATCAAGGAGGAAATTTTTGGTCCTGTTGTAACTGTTTCTCCCTTTGACACTGAGGAAGAGGTTATTGAAAGGGCAAATAATACGCATTATGGTTTAAGTGCGACGATTTGGACGAATGATTTGTCAAGGGCGCACCGGGTTGCTTCTCAGATTGAGGCGGGGGTTATATGGATTAACACTTGGTTTTTACGCGACTTGAGGACACCGTTTGGCGGGATGAAGATGAGCGGACTTGGGAGAGAGGGTGGAATTTACAGTTTTGAGTTTTACACAGAGTTGAAAAACGTTTGCATCAAATTGCAATAAAAATTGCTTTTCTATATGGCGGATTACATTGAAAGGTTTGCTGAGGAACTTTTCCTCGCAGAAGAAAATCTTAAACCGATTGAACCATTGACATCAAGAGATGGAAGTTTAACGATTGAAGATGCTTATAAGATTCAGCTGAAAAATGTTGAAAGGAAAATAAAGAAAGGATGGAGGATAAAGGGGAAGAAGATTGGAATCACGAGTTTAGCTGTTCAGAGGATGTTAAATGTAAATCAGCCGGATTTTGGCTATTTGTTTGACACTATGTATGTTGAGGATGGTGGGGTTATTAAACTTGACACTTTAATTCAGCCGAGGGTTGAGGGTGAGATTGCTTTTGTGATGGAGAAGGATTTAAAGGGTCCTGGTGTTACTGAAGCGGATGTTTTAAGAGCGACGGCTTTTGTTGTTCCTTCAATTGAGATAGTTGACAGCAGAATAAAGGACTGGAAGATAAAGATTCAGGATACGATAGCTGACAATGCTTCGTCTGGTTTATTTTTGCTTGGGGGAAAGAAAACGCTTGTTGATAACCTTGATTTCAGATGTTTGGGGATGATACTTGAGCGAAATGGAGATGTCGTTGTATCTGGGGCTGGAGCAGCTTCACTTGGAAATCCAGTTAAAGCGGTTGCTTGGCTTGCGAATAAACTTTCTGAGTTTGGTGAGTATTTAAGAGCTGGTGAGATAGTTCTCTCTGGGGCGCTTGCTCAACTTGTCGTCCCAAAAAAAGGTGATTTTTTCAGAGTGACGATTCAAAAACTTGGAAGTGTAAGTGTAAGGTTTGAGTAAAAAAATTTGGAGTTCCAAAGATGTATCAAAACATGTATGTTCGCTTCACCAGGTTTTTGGATAACTTTGTTGAGTTTAGATTGTCTTTTTATCCTGATTGGCTTGAATCAGGGGAGCTTGTGATGCCATATCATATCTTTGAGGACTTTAGGGCAAAGAATAAAATTGAACTTGTCGCTGATACAGATGAGGACAGAAAGAAGATAGATGAGTATCTAAAGCATCTAGTTCGGCTTAAGATAAAAAATCCTAATGAGATCGATCTTGACGAATATTTCCCAACAAAATTTTGAGGTTTTTAAAAATGTCAGCTGAGAGAAATGGCAAAGTTAAATGTGTGATAGTTGGCAGTGGGAACATTGGGACTGATTTGATGATAAAAATTTTGAGGTATTCAAAGAATCTTGAGCTTGTGATGATGGTTGGAATAGATCCGAATTCTGACGGACTTGCGAGGGCAAAGCGTTTGGGGGTAGAGACAACTTATGAGGGGATAAATGGTTTTTTAAAACGGAAGGATTTAGTTGACCAGGTTGATATAATTTTTGAGGCAACGAGCGCTAAGGCACATCTTCAGAATGCGCCGATTTATCGTGAGCTTGGGAAAATTGCGATTGATTTGACCCCAGCTGCGATCGGTCCTTATGTTGTCCCACCGGTGAATCTTGGTGCACATCTTGATAAGTTAAATGTCAATTTGATAACCTGCGGCGGTCAGGCGACAATCCCAATGGTTTATGCTGTGTCAAGGGTAGTTCCGGTTCATTATGCCGAGATCGTCTCTTCGGTTGCAAGTAAGAGTGCCGGACCTGGGACGAGGCAAAACATAGATGAATTCACGCAGACAACAGCTAAAGGACTTGTTGCGATAGGTGGAGCAAGAAGAGGGAAGGCGATAATAATTTTAAACCCAGCTGAACCGCCTATAATAATGAGAAACACTGTTTATACGATAGCAGATGAATGTGACCCTGATGAAGTAACAGAGTCAATCTATTCAATGGTCAATGAAGTTAAAAAATATGTCCCGGGGTATAATTTGAAGTCGGAGCCGATTTTTGATCCGCTTGATAAGTATCCGATAAGGATTCCTGGGTATGGTGAGTTCAATAAGGGTTATAAGGTGACGATTTTGCTTGAGATAGAGGGGGCGGGGCATTATTTGCCAAAGTATGCGGGAAATCTTGATATAATGACATCTGCTGCTTTAAGAGTTGGGGAACTTTTCGCAGAGAAAATTTTAAGTGAAAAAACATTGGCAAAATAAAGGATGGAGATAAAAATGTCAGATAAAAAAGTCATCATAAACGATGTGACTTTGAGGGATGGCATGCACGCACTTTCGCATCAGTATGAGTTGGAGGATATGGTTCAAATAGCAAAGGCGCTTGATGAAGCCGGGGTTGATATAATTGAGGTCACACATGGAGATGGGCTTGCTGGGAATGCTATAAATTACGGTTTCTCAAAATACGAGGAGGAAAAATATATCTCAGCTGTTGCTGATGTTTTGAAAAGGGCAAAACTTGATGTCCTTTTGCTTCCTGGGATTGGAACGATTGAAGACCTTGAGAGGGTAATTGATCTTGGTGTGAAAGTTGTAAGGGTTGCGACGCATTGCACAGAGGCGGACATTTCAATTCAGCATATTGAATATTCAAAGAATAGAGGGATGGATGTCGTTGGTTTCTTGATGATGGCTCATATGATACCGCCAGCTGAACTTGTAAAGCAAGCAAAGATAATGGAAGGGGCTGGGGCAGATTGTGTTTATGTTGTTGATTCAGCAGGGGCGATGTTGCCTCAAGATGTTGCAGATAGGGTTAAGGCGTTGAAGGATAATTTAAGTTGCCAAGTTGGTTTTCACGCTCATCATAATCTTTCGCTCGGGGTTGCGAATTCACTTTCAGCTGTTCAAAGTGGAGCTGATAGGATTGACGCCTCGCTTTGTGGATTAGGGGCTGGAGCTGGAAATGCACCACTTGAGGTTTTAATAGCTGTTTTTGATAGAGTTGGGATCAGGACTAATTGCGACCTTTACAAGCTTATGGACGCAGCTGAGGAACTCGTGAGACCGATGATGAAAAGAAAAGGCGTTGAAGTTGTGATTGATAGAGATGCTTTATCGCTTGGGTATGCCGGGGTTTATTCTTCTTTCTTGTTGCACGCTAAAAGGGCAAGTAAAAGATTTGGGGTTGATACAAGGGATATTTTGCTTGAACTTGGAAGAAGAAAGATGGTTGGAGGACAGGAGGATATGATAGTTGATGTGGCAGTTGAGCTTGCAAAGAAGAGAGGGAAAGAGGTTGAAGTTGAATAAAAAATAAAAACTTCAGAAATGTGCCAGCAAAGGTTAGAAATAATCCTTTTGTGAAATTAAAGCGAATTGCTCAGTATCTTAATGAATGTGAATTTGAAAGAAAGGAAGCGGAGCAAATTGTTAAATCTTATCCGGAGATTACAATTGAAGATGCCTATCTGATTCAGAGAGAACTTGTAAAGTTAAAAGTTTCAAGAGGGAGTAAAATCATAGGTTATAAACTTGCTTTCACGACCCGCACCAAGCAAAGGTCAATGGGGATTTCAACTGTTGGCTTTGGATATCTGTTTGATTATATGAGGATAGATGATGGAGGGGAGTTAAATTTAAATGAGGTTATTCATCCGAAGGCGGAAGCTGAGATTGCTTTTGTAATTGGTGATGACCTTGAAGGGAATGTTTCTCCTTATGAGGTGATTGAAGCAACTAAATATGTTGCACCTGCAATTGAATTTGTTGATTCAAGGTATAAGGATTTTAAATTTGAATTAATAGATGTGATCGCTGATAATTTTTCTGCTTCAAGGTTTGCAATCGGGGCGGATATAAAAAGACCGAATGAGGTTGATTTGCGATTGTCGGGTGTGATTTTTGAAAAGAACGGTTTGCCGGAGAAGACAGGTGCCTTGGGAGCTGTGCTTGGAAACCCGGCGATAGCAGTATCGCAACTTGTTAAGTTTTTGTCTATGAAAGGAGAAAAAGTTAAAGCGGGAAGTATAATTCTAACCGGAAGCATAACCGAGGCGATTGATGTCAGTGAGGGTGACTTTATAAGGGTTTCAATATGCGGAGTTGGCGAGGTTTCAACATTTGTGGTGAGAAAATAAAACGGAAGGAGTATGCCAATAATAATAATCAACATGCTTGAGGGAAGAAGTTCAGAGAGGAAAAGGAAGTTGCTGGAGAAGATAACCGAAGCGGTAGTTGAGTCCCTTGATGTTGAGCCAGAAAGCGTCCGTGTGATTATAAATGAGATACCAAAGGAAAACTTTTCGGTTGCTGGTTTGCCGATTGAAGAGTTCAGAGAATTGAAGCGGGGCAATTCAGCCGAGGTTAAAAAATAAAACAAAAAACGGAGGTGCTACAATGTCAACACAATATGAGATAAGACAGAAGGTGATTGAGCCGAAAAGGCAAGCATTTGATTATTTGATTAAAAGATATGGGAATCAGCCAGCGTCAAGGTATATTGAGGGAACTGTTGATATCCAGCAGAGGGAAAATTTTCATTACAGACCAACTTGGAGACAAGGAGTTGAAATTTTTGACAAGAATTATTCTGAATTGAAACTGACTGATTATTATGCTTTCTTGGATCCGAGGCAATATTATTATTACACTTACAACGCAACCAGGGCGAAGAATTATGAAGCGGTTGAAAAGTATTTTGAATTTTGTGGGGAGAGAGGGCTTCTTGAAAATGTTGATGAGAGTTGGTTGAAGGTGTTTAATAGGTATTTCGTTCCATTCAGGCATCCTGAATATGCGGGATGGATTTTGCTCGTTGGAGTTGCCAGATTTGGTTATGGGACATCTTTGACTCAATGTGCTGAATTTAATGCCTGTGATAAGTATGGAAACGCACAGTTGATAACAAGAATTGCCTTTGAGCTTCCAGAACCAGATGGGGATATTTTTGAGAACGCAAAAAAGACTTGGCTTGAGGATGAGATTTGGCAACCGTTGCGTGAGTATATTGAGAAATTGCTCACTGTTCAAGATTGGGGGGAAGTTTTGATAGGGCAAAATCTTGCGCTTGATGTTTTCGTTCAGCCATTGATACATATTGAACTTGACAAGCTTGCAAATGAAAATGGTGTGAGCGTCTTTTCTTTCTTCAGCAAGTATTTGTATGACATTTACAAGGACAATATGAAATGGACAGAGGAGTTTTTCAAGGTGGCGTTGAATGACCCGAATTATGGAGAGCCAAACAGGAAGTTTATTGAATCAAAATTAAACCAGTATGCGAGTGCTGTTTCAAAAGCGGTTGATGCCTTTGTTGATGTTTTCAAGATGCCGAAAAAGAAGGGTGATTTTAAGGGAGCAAAGGAAAGAATTTTGAATGGGGCGAATGAAATTTACGCTCGGCTTGGGTTAAATGTAAAAATCAAAAATTAAAAAGGAGGGGAAAATGACTGCGGTAGAAACAAAAAGAGAGAGGTTTGTAGCTGTTGACATTCAAAAGAGTGAAGATGGTTGGAATGTCTTGCAGGCGATTTTAAAGGATAATCCGGGGGCAAAGATTGATGATTTCCCGGGGTATTACAAGATTAAACATCCGGAGAAACTTCTCATAAGGCGAGAGACGGTTGAAAACATGATGGGAAGACCTTGGGACACGCAGGAGTTCAATCTCGTGATAATCTCTTACGCTGGAAATTTCGCTGAGTGGGATGATGAGAAAATTCTCATCCAATGGGATACACATATGTAAAAATTAAAAACAAAGGAGGTGCAACTGTTATGGCAAAAAAGAAATTAACATTGGCTCAAAAGTATCATATCTACACAAGGGGGCTTGATTGGGAACCAACTTATGTGAACAAGAAGGATATCTATCCTTACGCTGAGTATGAAGGGATAAAGATCAAGGACTGGAACAAGTGGGAGGACCCGTTCAGGATGACGGTTGATGCTTATTGGAAGTATCAAGCTGAGAAGGATAGGCGTTTTTACGCAATACTTGATGGTTTCATTCAGAATCAGGGTCATTTGACGCTTTCTGATGCGAGGTATTTGAATTCAATTAAGTTATTTATTCAGGGTGTCACACCGCTTGAGTATATGGCGCATCGTGGTTTTGCATTTGTTGCAAGACACCTTCCGGGGGCAGGACCAAGAACGGCTGGCTTTTTCCAATCAATGGATGAATTGAGGCACACGCAAATTGAAGTTCACGCGGGGAGCAACTTCAACAGATATTATGATGGTTTTCATTCAATGACGCATATGCACGATAGGGTTTGGTATTTGAGCGTTCCGAAGTCATATTTTGATGATGCTGTAACGGCCGGACCGTTTGAGTATATAACTGCGATTTCGTTTTCTTTTGAATATGCATTGACGAATCTTCTCTTCGTCCCATTTATGTCTGGGGCTGCTTATAATGGTGATACTCCGACGATGACATTCGGCTTTAGCGCTCAATCTGATGAATCAAGGCATATGACACTTGGTTTGCAGGTTGTTAAGTTCTTGCTTGAACAGCACGAGGATAATGTTCCGATAATTCAAGCTTGGATTGATAAGTGGTGGTGGCGTGGATATAGATTGACATCTCTTGTTGCAGCGATGATGGATTATATGTTGCCAAAAAGAGTTATGTCGTGGAAGGAATCATTTGAACTTTACATTGAGGATCAAATTCTTGAAGGGCTGTTCCGCGACCTTGAGAAGTATGGGATAAGACCACCTCTACATATGGAGCATTCAATTAAGGAAAAAGAGTTCCTTTCACACGATGTTTATTGGATATTGTTCAGTTTTACATATGCAGCTGCTTTCCACACTTGGATACCAAATGAAGCTGAGATGGAGTGGCTTTCGGAGAAATATCCGAGGACTTTTAATCAGTATTATCGTCCGCTTTATGAAAAGGCGAGGGAAGTTAAGACACCTCTTCCTGGTGACAGGTTTTATTATCTTAGTTTACCACAACTTTGCCAAGTTTGTCAGATACCGATGGGCTTTTCAGACCCTGATGACCCGAGGAATGTTGTTCAAAGGCATGTTGAATATAAAGGTGAGGTTTATCATTTCTGTTCCGATGGTTGTAAATGGATATTTGAGCGCGAGCCAGAGAAATATATACAGTCTTGGTTGCCTGTTCACGAGATTTATAAGGGCAATTGTTTTGCAGAGCCACCAAAAGGACCAGATGATGTTGTCCCGCAGGTTCTCAGATGGTATAACATTCAGACGGATAACTTTGATTACTTCGTGAGCGAGGATTATAAGAACTGGAAGGAATGGCACAAGGATATGGCAACCGTTGTAGTGTAAAGATTCAGACCGCGCCTGTTTTTGGCGCGGGTTTTTGAAAATTTTAAAAATTTAATTAAGGAGGTCAAAAATGGCATTTGGAGAAGTGAAGGCACTTTATAAATATGAATTTGAACCAAGAGATAAAGCAGAGGTTTTCGGTGATGACATAATCGTTTACGCTTATTGGATTGATAACAGATTTTTCTGTGCTGCTTCTGCGTGGCGTGTTCCAAAAAATATGAAATGGAAGGATTTTGTAAATCAAATCTCGTCTCTTTACGGGCTTGACCCTGAGTATAAAAATGTCAAGAAGTGGGAATGGTTTCATTTTGATGAGAGCTTCAAACCAGAGGATGAGAAGACGCTCATTGAGCTCGGTTTAAGGCACAAGTCAATTGTTAAGTTTAAGCCAGCGTAAAATGAAATTTTAATTTAGCCATGAAATACAAAGTCAAAATAGAACCACTTGGGGTTGAACTTAACATTGATGGATCGCAGACAATTCTTGATGCTTGTTTGAGAAATGGTGTTTGGGTTCCGCATGCCTGCACTCACGGCACATGTGCAACTTGTAAGTCAAAATTGATAGAAGGTGAAGTTGATTATGGGCTTGCTTCAAATTTTGCGCTTATGGATTTTGAGAGGGAGCAAGGGTATATTCTTTTGTGCACGGCTAAACCGAAAAGTGACCTCGTAATTGAGGCTGATATTGAATTGGAAGAAGGTGTTGAATTTTTCCCAGTGAAGGATTTTATAGGCAAAGTTGTAAAAATTGAAGATTGCGCGGTTGACACAAGGCGATTGATAATTTCAATTGAGGGTGATAGGATAAAGTTTCTTGCCGGGCAATATATTCAACTTGATATCCCGGGCACTGGACAGAACAGAGCGTTTTCCATCGCCTCTGGACCTGATGTTGATGGAAATTCAGAGATTGAGCTTCAAATACGGAGGGTGCCCGGCGGGCTTGCTTCTAAATATGTGTTTGAGGAATTGAAGGAAGGAGAAAATGTTAAGTTTTGCGGACCGTTTGGCAGATTTTTCCTAAGGAAAAACTTTGATAACCCGATTCTTTTTCTTGCTGGGGGAACTGGACTTGCCCCGATTAAATCAATGATAATTGATGCGCTGAGATCAGGTTTAAAACAAGAGATGTATCTTTTTCACGGTTCTAGATCAAGTTCGCATGTTTATGATTTTGAATTTTTCAAAGTGCTTGAATCGGAATATAAAAATTTCCATTACACGCCCTCAGTTGATAATCGGGAAGAGGGATGGGAAGGTGAAGTTGGTTTCGTTCATGAGGTTCTTGGGCGATATTTTCAAAAATTTGAGGGATTTAAAGCGTATATCTCTGGACCACCGCCAATGGTTGATGCCTGCGTTAAGACATTGATGCGTGGGAGATTGTTTTCGGATGATATTTATGTTGAGAGATTTTTCACCGAGAAGGATAGAGTTACAGGTGGTTCAAAGGTTGGAATTGTTTCAAAAATTTAAATTTGAAGTTTTATGTTTGAACCGAACGAGATAAAAACGCTTGAAGTTGGAGAGTATGAGATAATCGGTGGTATAAGAACTCATTTCCATAGGGGTGGGGAAGGTAGGCCTGTTCTTTTCATACACGGGAGTGGACCTGGTGTGTCAGCTTGGGCAAATTGGAGATTGACATTGCCATATTTTATTGAAAATGGCTTTGAGGTCTTTGCTCCAGATGTAGTTGGGTTTGGTTATACTGAAAGACCGGAAAATTTTAATTACACGCACAGAAGTAGGATTAATCATTTGATTAATTTTGTGAAGTATTTTGATTTTAAAGAGCTTAACATTGTTGGGAACTCAATGGGTGGAGCCTTAGCCCTTGCGTTGGCGCTTGAAATTCCAGAAAGAATAAGGAAAGTTGTCATAATGGGAAGCGTTGGTGTAAAATTTCCGATAACCGAGGGACTTGAATTTATATGGGGCTATAAGCCAAGCATTGAAAATATGAGGAAGGTGATTTGGTATCTCTCAAGCAATCCAGAACTTGTTGGGGATGAACTTGTGCGATTAAGATATGAGGCATCAATACAGCCGGGGTTTCAGGAGACATACGAGAAGATGTTTTATCCACCGTATCAGAAACATCTTGATGAGATGGATGTTGAAGATAAACTTGGGATGATAAATGTCCCTGTCCTCGTTTTGCACGGGAAACTTGACAAAGTTATACCATGGCAAATCAGCGTAAGGATTTTTGAGAAATTGCCGAAAGCGGAACTTCACATATTTGGTGACACTGGGCATTGGATAATGATTGAGAAAAGGGATGAATTTAACGAGCTTGTAAAAAATTTTTTGGTCAAGGATTGATGAACGGGCTCAAGCAAAAATATATGTTAACTTCTGAAATAGCAAGGGAAATTGTAAACAGAGCGGAAGAAAAAGCAAAGGAGCTCGGAGTAAGGGTTTGCATCGCTGTGGTTGATGACGGTGGGAACCTCCTTGAATTCAGGCGTATGACTGGGGCGCCGATATTAAGTATTGAGATAGCGCAAAACAAAGCATATACTTCAATTGCATTTGGCATCCCAACAGGTTACTGGTATGATATGATAAAAGATGAGCCAGCGCTTTTGCATGGCATAGTTCATACATCGCGGCTTGTGATATTTGCAGGTGGGTTGCCTATAAAGCTTAATGGTGAAATAATCGGTGGAATTGGCGTAAGTGGTGCAACTGCACAACAAGATGAGGAAATTGCAAAGTATGCTATTTCAATAATTGAAAATCAAAGGTGAAGTTTTATGTTGAATGGCGTCTTTAAAATTCGTCTTGTTCCAAATGATATTACATTCACTTGCAGAGCAGGAGAGACGATATTAAGTGCAGCTTTGAGAAACAATGTAAAACTTCCACATGGTTGCACAAGAGGCGGATGTGGGATTTGCAAAATAAGAGTTAATGGGAAAGTTGATTTCGGGCTTGTTTCAAAAAATAAGTTATCCGATGAGGAAAAGGAAAATGGATTTTGTCTTTCTTGTAGAGCGGTGCCACTTGAAGATATTGAAATATCGTTGATTGACGGCTCACCGCTTGAAGAGGAGTTTGATTACAGAAGATATTTTAATCTCATTTTCGGAGCAAAAACAGTGCTTTAAACCAAAAACAAATTAGGGAGGTTAGCTATGCCGTTTAGAATTTCTCGTCTCGGCTATGTTGAAGTCAAGGTCTTAAACCTTGACGATGCGCTTGATTTCTACACAAATGTTCTCGGCTTGCTTCAAGTTGAGAGACTTGGTAAACAAGCATATCTAAAGACATGGGATGAGCAACTTGCTTACTCGGTGATTTTAACGGAGTCGGATTCGGCAGGGCTTGTCAGGGCTGGATTTAGAACTGTTGACCCAGAGGATGTTGACTACTTTGAAAAGAGGCTCAAACAGTATGAGGTTTCTTATCAAGTAATTCCTGAAGATTACAAGCGCGGGAAAGCGATAAGGTTTACGATTCCGTCGGGACATACTTTTGAGATTTACTATGATATTGAAATTCCTGGCAATCTTCTTCCGAAAGAGAGCCCTGACCCATGGCCGAGGAATTTGAAGTATGATGCGATAAATCCACCGAAGATTGACCATATGCTTATCACTGCCCCCGATCCCACGAAAACAATTAAATTCTGCGAAGAGGTGCTTGAGTTTAGGGCAACCGAGTATATTGTCAATGGTGAAGGACAACCAGTTGCTGCATGGCTTTATCAAGCCAGACAGCAACCACACGATCTGGCTATAATCCCGGGGCGTGAGAAAGGAATACATCATTTTGCTTTTCATATATCAAGTGCTCAAGATATTTATCGCGCAGCTGACATTATGGTCATGAATGATGTTAAGATTGACTGGGGTCCCGGAAGGCATGGGATTACACGCGGGGCTGGAATTTATTTCTTTGATCCGTTTGGGAATAGAATTGAGACATTTGGAGGATATACTGCTTATATTTGGGACCCGGGAGCAAAGCCGATCATTTGGACAGAGGAAACGATGGGTAAAGGCGTTTTCTATTACGAGCGTAAACTTGTTGAGACATTCTTGACAGTTTACACCTAATTTAGTTACTGGGCGGGGCTTAAAAGCCCCGCTTTTTTATTTCACTTGGACAACATCCCATGAGCTATCAACCCATAACCCTATAACTTCAAGTCCCAACCCCCAGCTTGAGATTTTTTCAACGCAACTCTTAATGTTTTCAATATGTGTTTTCTCATCAACGGGGTTTCCTGCGCAGTCAAAGTGACCTACTATAGCTATAAGATTTGAGGAATGTGCTCTGACCGATGTTTCAACATTTTTCTTGATCATTTCTACCGCTTTACTTTCACCCCTGGCTAAAACGCCATCAGCTCCGGGGAAGGTTATAAGATCTACAAAATCAGCATCGTATTTTTGTTTCAGAAATTCTATTACGGGCAATTGGGTTCGCCCATCAATGCAGTTAATACAAGTTATGAACTTCGGCATTGCTTTTTATTTTCAATTTAAAAAGTTTCGTTGGAGCGACAAAATTTGACTTTGTCATTTCTATTTATTAAATTTCGACCAAAAGAACAAAATGGTCGAAAAAACTAAAATGGTTGACATTGAAAAGGCGAAGGAAGAAATAATTGAAACAGCTCGCGGTATTTTCGCAAAGTTTGGTTTTAGAAAGACAAGTATGGATGAAATAGCCAAAGCCGTCAGGAAGGCAAAGAGTTCGCTTTATTATTATTTTCAAAGCAAGGAGGAAGTTTTTCAAGCTGTTATTGAGCGAGAGGCGAATGTTTTGAGGGAGAAGATTTCAAAAGCGCTTGCACAAGTGCACGACCCTCAAGAAAAGCTCAGGGTTTATATCATCACGAGGATGAAAGCTTTAAAACAACTGGCAAACTTTTACAGCGCTTTGAGCGATGAGTATCTTGAAAATTTCAAGTTCATTGAAAAGTTTAGAGAAAGGTATGATGAGGAAGAATCTAACGCTATTGGCGAAATTTTGAGAGAGGGGATTGAAAAGAAAATTTTTAGAATCAAGGATATTGAGATGACAACGCTTGCGATTTTAATAGCGTTGAAGGGATTTGAGACATGGATTTTTAAAGGTAATGTTAGATGGAGCGAAAGCGACCTTGATAATTTGCTTGATATCTTATTTTATGGAATAGTTAGAAAATAAAATTGGAGCTTCAATGCAAAATTTTTCTGAGCTCGTCATTAAGTTTAGAGTGGTTTTGATTTCCTTATTTTTCCTTTTGACTTTTATTTTCATCTATTCAATGAGAAATTTAAGGGTTAATCCAGACCTTGTCTCTTACTTGCCTGAGAGTGATGAGGCGGTGAAACTTTCCAGGGAAATTGGAAATAAATATGGGGGTAATTTAACGGCTGTTGTTGTGATTGAATCTGACGATGTTTTTAAACCTGAGGTATTGAGAGAGATTTATGCATTGACTGAAAGTTTAAAATATGTTGATGGTGTTTCCTATGTGACGAGCTTGGCAAATATCATTGATATAAGGGGGAGTGAGGAAGGAATTGAGATAGGGAGATTAATTGACGCAAGCAGTATTCCGAGAGCGAGGGAGGAATTGGAAAGTTTGAAAAGGTATGTTTTGTCAAAGGACATTTATAAAAACATCATCTCAAGGGATGCGCGCGTGGCTTTGATTCTGTGCAAATTGATGGATGGGGTTGATAAGATCAAAGTAGCAAGAGAGATTAAAAAGGTAGTTGAAAGTTCAAACATAAGCTCAAGGGTTTATTACGGTGGTCTACCGTTTCAGATGATAGATATGAACGATTTGATTTTAAGCGATCTTAATATCTTAACGCCACTTGTTGCCATTGTTGTGATCGTTATACTTTTTTTAAGTTTTAAAAACTTAATCGGGGTTGTTCTTCCTTTCATTCCTGTTGCTTTGAGCACTATTTGGACGCTTGGGTTGATGGCGATTTTAAATATACCTTTGACTATAATTTCAAATTCAATTCCGGTTATACTTACAGCTGTTGGGAGCGCCTATGGGATTCATGTTGTGAACAAGTTCAGGGAAGACATACCGGTGGTTGATCCGAAGGAGAAATCTAAGTTAACACTTTCAAGAGTTGGGGTAGCCATTATCCTGGCTGGTTTGACTACAATTGTGGGGTTTTTATCATTTATTTTCGGTTCATATTTAGTTATGATAAAAGAATTTGGAATTTTCACCTCTTTAGGGGTTTTATTTGCGCTAATTATTTCAATAACCGTTATCCCCGCGATACTTTCGTTTTTAAATCCAAAGAAAACCGATAGGAGGGTTGCTAAAGTTAAGCGTGGCTATAAGTGGGCAAGCTATATACTCAATTTTATCTCAAGATTGAAATATCTTGTCATAAGCTTAAATCTTATTATCATCGCTTTGAGTTCTCTTGGCATCTTTAAGATAAGCCGTGAAGTGAACATACTTGATTATTTCAAGCCGGAGACACAGATAAGAAAGACGGAGGAGATGCTAAGAAAAAATTTTGGTGGTTCTTTGCCTTTATATGTCGTCGTTAAAGGGGACATACAAGACCCGATGGTTTTGCAGAAGATGAAGGAAATAGAAAATTTTCTTGAAAATTTCGGCGATATCCATAATTCGCTGTCAATAGTTGATGTTTTGGAAGAAATGAATTATGTAATGGGAGAGGGGAGAAAAATTCCAGATACGAGAGAGAAGGTTGCAAATCTTATATTTTTGATTGAAGGGGAGGAGATTTTTTCGCAACTTGTCTCGCCGGAAAAAGATGAGGCGATAATTCAAGCGAATGTCACCTATGTGAGTTCAAAGCGCATCTTTGAAATTGTCAATGGTTTGGAAGAATACTTCAGTAAGATAAATGGTTTTAGTGTAAGCGTTAAGCAAACGGGTATGCCTTTGATTTACAAGCATCTTGACGATGCGATAATAAAGAGTCAAATTCAGAGTTTAATTCTCGCGTTAATTTTTGTCTTTGTAATCATGTCGTTACAATTGGGATCGGTCGTTGGTGGTATGTTTGGGGTTCTGCCTGTTTTTTTGACCATATTTGTTGTTTATGGATTTATGGGTTATGCGGGGATTCCACTTGACATTGCGACTGTTTTGATCGCAAGTGTTTCAATAGGGATGGGTATTGATTATTCAATTCACTTTTTCAATAGGTTGAGGTATGAATTAATGGAAGGTGCTTCAGTTGAGCAGGGTCTTTTAAAAGTTCTCGGGACGACAGGGGTTGCTATTTTAATAAACGCTTTATCTGTTTCGCTTGGTTTTCTTGTCCTTGTTTTTTCAAGCGTGATACCGTTGCAGAGATTTGGGGCGATGATTCTTTTGACGATGTTTTTATCAGCGGGTGCAACATTGGTTTTGTTGCCGGCGATTATCTTAACTTTTAAACCGAAATTTTTGGTCAAATTGGTCAAATTAAAATCAAAAGTGGAGGTTGTGGGATGAGAAATGTCTTTTTTCTTTTGGTTTTCGGTTTAAATTATGCACTTGCTCAATTAACAGCCGATGAGATTTTGAAAAAGGCGGATGATGTGAGTTATGCCCCTAAGGATCAATTTTATAAAGCGAAAGTTACATTAATTGATAAAGGTGGTAGAGAAAGTCATCGGACGGCTTTAATGTATCAGAAGGGAACGCATAAAAGGTTTGTCAAATTCACAGACCCAGCTGAGATTCGGGGCATCGGCTTTTTATCTCTTCCCGAGGATGTGAATTATGTTTATCTTCCAGCTTTCAAGAAAAGTAGGCGGATCGCTTCCCACATAAAGAATCAAAATTTTGCTGGGACTGACTTCACTTATGAAGATATGGAAGCTTTGACATATTCCGAGAAGTGGAAGCCAGAACTTTTAAGAAGCGATGAAAGATATTATGTTTTGAAATTAACTCCGCGTGAAGGTAGGCAAAGTGACTATTCAAAACTTGTGATGTATGTCAGGACGGATAATTTTTATCCCGAAAAAATTGAATATTATGACAAGGGGGGCAACTTGCTTAAGATACTTACGAGGAGAAAAATTGAAAAAGTTGGGAATTACTGGATAGCATTTGAAACGGAGATGAAAGATGTGAGGAAAAATCACACGACATTGCTTGTCCTTGAAGATGTGAAGCTTGATACAAATTTGAGCGATGAGATTTTCACTTTAAGAAATTTGGAGAGATAAATGAAGTTCTTTTTGATTTTGACATTTTTGTTCGCTTCATTTGGGGATGGTAAATATGATGAGTTCAAGATCACTGACGAATACCTTGAATATGATGTTTATTGGAAATTCATCAACCTCGGGAAGATAAGGATATGGGTGAAGGTGACGGGTGATAGCGTTTATTCAAGAATTCATGTTGGGTCAAATCCGTATATATTTTTTTTGAATGTTGACTACACTTTTGAGAGCAGGTTTCACAAAGATTTTCTTATTGATTCGTGGTTATCTGTTTATGAGATTAAAGACGGGATTCCTTTGAAAACGGACTTCAAAAGGGAAAAGGATCTTATTATCGCTAGGCAGTTTGATATGCGAAATGAAAGTTTGATCGGTCAGAAATCAATAGTTTATCCCGATAGATATTACCATGGTATAACTGCTTTTTTCGTTGTGCGTAAGCTTTGCGGAACTGGGGTTGTTGTTTATTTACCGTTACTTTTTGCGACGGAGGAAAAGCTTGAGCGTCCTCCTTTTGTTCTCAGGGTTGAAAAATCAAGATTTGATTTTCTTGATGAGAGAGAAGAAGTTAAAATTTCATCTTTTGGTTCTCAGATAAAGACGATCAAGTTTGGCGGTTATGCATTTTTTGTGAGCAAGGAGTTGGCAGGGGTAACAGGTGAATTCAATGGCTGGCTTTCGGACGACTGGGCACGTGTCCCGATAAAGGCAACATTTAACACTTTCCTCGGGGTAGTTCGGCTTGAACTTTCAAAATGGGAAAAACAAGGTTGGAATCCACCTGTTAAGTAATTTGAAAATAAAATCTAAAAGCAGAAATGTTGAAAAAAATTTTTATCCTGATCATTATAACCTTTAACCTTGTGATTTCACAAAATTTGAAAATCGGTGGTTATGTTCAATTTGATGACAGGGTGAGAATTAAAGACAGATCTACAAGCTGGGAAGAATATCGGCTTGATTTGACGGGGCAAGTGGAATTTGAAAAGTTGAATTTTTATTCCGAGGTCTGGTTTAGAAATTTCGGCTCAACGAATGTTAAGAAATTAATTGAACTTTCTGATAAGGATAAGGTTGCACCAGTAGATGTTGATATTCGTGAGGCGTATGTTGATTTTAAGGGATTTATTTTTGACAACCTTGATTTAAGGATTGGAAGGCAAAGAATTGCTTGGGGAACGGCAGATAAACTTAATCCGACGGATAATCTCAATCCAGATGACCTTGAGGACATTTGGGACTATGGAAGACATCTTGGGTCAAATGCGGTTAAGTTGTCTTATTATGTTGGGGATTTTACATTTACTGGTGTTTTCATCCCGAAGTTTGTTCCAGCTGTTTTACCGCGTGGAGATTTGATGGATGTTTTTGTTGATGAGTTTTATTCAGGGTTTCCAACCGGGGTTAGTTTTATAAGCGATCGCATTGTGGTAAGAGAGCCGAGTGAGACGCTTGATGATGCGTCAAAGTTTGGTTTTAAGGTTGCAAAAAGAGATTTGTTTGGGTTTGATGTTTCTTTAAGCTATGTATACGGCAGGGACGATATTCCAGTTGTTAAGAGGGTTTATTTGCAAAATTTTGTGCCCGATTCCGTTATTTTGGAATTTCCGAGGATGAGAGTTTTGGGGTTTGATTTAACTGGGGAGATAATAGGAGTTGGGGTATGGACGGAGGCAGGGATTTTCTTTCCCGATAGAGTTGATATGGAAATTGTCAATATGGGTTATGTAAATGTGCTTGATAAGAAAAGTTATACGAGGTTTGTTGTGGGACTTGATTATACTACGCGTGGCGGTATTTATATGAATTTACAGTTCTTGCATGGTTTCGTGCACGAGAGAGGAAGGGGGAATTTGAAAAATTATTTGACATTTAATTTTGAGAAGAAATATATGAACGACAAGGTTAAGCTTAATTTTTTGAGTGGGGGGATTGAGTTTAAGAAGTTGAGGAACGATTATGCGGTTATATATAATCCGCAGTTAAGTTTCGCGCCGATTGATAACTTTGAGCTTGTGGTTGGCGGAAGGTTTATAAATGGTCGTGGGAAAACGACATTCGGGAGACTTAAAGATAGGGATGAAATTTATGTAAAAGTGAAGTATAGTTTTTAAATTTAAAACAAAAAGGTGCTTGAAATGGCAACAGTGAAGGTAAAAGCGAGCAAGAACGGTCCCTATGTGATTGAAATAGAAAGCGGGAAATTTGAAATTGAGCGTGATTTAAATGTTGAGATAGTTGAAAAGAAATCAATTGCGTTATGTAGATGTGGGCAATCGGGAAATAAGCCATTTTGCGATGGGACGCATAGGAAGGTTGGGTTCAATGCTGATGAGGTAATGGTGAAAATAAGTATGTAGGGAGAACACCCTTTGTAAGTGTGACCTGGATCACATTAGAATTTTGAAAATTTTTAAAAATTGCTCAAAAAATGAAACTTTTAGAGGAGATGATGTTGGATGGATTTATTAGATTTTTTTAATTTTCTTTCGCTGGTTCTTGACATTTGGTGTTAATTTCGTTATATTTTGTTTGAGGTTTTATTTCTCCCTTATTGAAGGGAGATTTTGAGGTAGTGAATTTAAAAACTTTTTAGAAATAATTTTTGGAGGTCGCCATGAAAAAGTTGTATTTAATTTTCTGTTTTTCCCTTCTTGTCAGTGGATTTGTTTTCGCCCAGGATCAGTTAACCATTGGGTGGCATACATCAAGCGTTGAAGTTGATGCTGGTGTATCGGGGCAACAAATTTTTGTTGTTTTAACTTGGAACGATGTTTCGCCTTCGGAAGGGATATGGAGCTTTAGAGTTGATATAACGAGCACAAGTGTTACACTTAATACTTCCGATGTAGCGCTTTATGGAAGTTTGTCTTCAAATTTCAATATAACAAAGAATGCTATTACAAATGGTGTTAGGGTTTTAGTTTATGGAACTAAAAGTAGAATGTTTCCGCCAGGTTATAGTGCACCGGTTTTAACGGTTACGCTTCCATCTCTTTCAGCTGGGTCTTATTCGGTTACTTTAGGTGGTGCTTCGGCGGTTAAGCGAAGTTATCCTGGTGGTGCGAGCGCAACTTCACAGACAGTGACGCTTAACCCAGCTACTATAAATATCACAGCTTCAACTTTCA
>NZ_FAOO01000004.1:0-52895 GCF_900070205.1 Candidatus Thermokryptus mobilis
AAGTGGCTTTATCAACCTGAACGCAACATTGTTGACAAGTGATAACTCAGAGTCGATGCTTGGCTTTATATACTTTTATGGCACAAAAGGTTCTGAGTATTGGTATTATTCATCTTCTCTTTTTTTAAAAGTTCAATTTTACTTTTGAACCTTTTCCTTGCTTTCAACGATGAGGGTAACTGGTCCATCGTTTGTGATTTCAACCACCATCATAGCTCTAAAGACACCAGTTTTTACTTTTTCTTCACCGATTAATTGCTTTAAATAATCAACAAATTTGTTGTAAAGTGTCTCCGCTTGTTCTGGTTTTGATGCTTGTGTGAAATCAGGTCTATTGCCGTATCTTGTGTCACCATATAGTGTGAATTGAGAAACGACAAGGGCTTCACCGTTTATGTCCTTTACAGAAAAATTCATCCGTCTGTTCTCATCGTCAAAAATTCTCAAATTTGCACATTTGTTTGCGAGATATTTTGCGTCCTCTTCAGTGTCGTCGTTTTTTACGCCAAGGAGAATCAAAATTCCCTTTCCTATTTGGCTGTGAATTTTACCGTCAATTAAAACGCTACTGCGATTAACCCTTTGCACTACAGCTCTCATTTCAGATTGACTTTTATTTTTGCAACTCTTTCTATACCGAGATAATCTTTGAAAATTTCTATTTTCTCATATCCTCTTGATTTAAAAATATCAATGACTTTTTCGGATTGACCATAGGACATTTCAACTATGATATGTCCACCATCGTAAATTATATCTCTACCTATGTCAGCAATCCTCCTGTAAAACTTGAGACCATCATTTCCATCTGTAAGAGCTATTAACGGCTCAAAATTTTTCACCTCTTCCTGAAGTTTATCAAGTTCATCACCGGGAATGTAAGGAGGATTGGAAACCGCGATGTTGAACTTCCCCCCAAGGCGATCAAAAAGATTATCGTCAAATATATCAGCAATGAGGAAGTTTATGTTTTTGACATCGTTTGATATGGAATTTTCTCTGGCGACTTCAATTGCTTTTTCGGATAAATCAATTCCTGTTACGAAAACCTTATCCCCGAGAAATTTTGCGATGCTTATGGCTATGTTCCCGCTTCCAGTGCCAATGTCAAGAACCTTAACAACCTCGGAAGTGGTAAAATTTTTATTTATCGTCTCAATTGCTTTCTCAACGAGAATTTCAGTTTCAGGTCTTGGAATTAAAACATCTGGTGTGACTTTAAACTTAATGCCCATGAACTCAGTTTCGCCAAGTATATATTGAAGTGGTTCTTTTTTTAATCTTCTTTTAATCATCTCCTTTAAGGTTTCAATTTCACTTTTTGAGAGTGGTCTTTCAAAGTCAACATAAAGGTCAACCCTTCTGCAATTCAAGATATGGCAAAGCATAAGTTCAATCGTTAATCTTGCTTCGTCAATCCCCTTTGATTTAAAATACTGCGTCCCCCAGTTTATTATGTCAATTATGCGCCATGTTTTCATTTCTGTTTGGCTCATTTTTTCAGGTCACTTAAAATTTTTAAAATTCTTGCTGTATGTGAACCGCTCCAGTAAATTTTCCCACAGTTCGGGCATTTGTAAAACTCATCAAAGGATTTAGCGGTCTCCTCTGGGATCAAATCAATGACGCTTGACTTATCAACTTCAACTATCTCTGTGTTGCAAATTGAACATCTTGAGAATAAATTTGTCTGTGTGTCAAGGTTTAAATTTTTTATGATCTCGTTCAATTGTTCTTTAAATTTTTCTGACTTGACGATGTAAAAATTTTTGATATCATTTTCCTCAATTATTCTTTTGCTTCTCGTGAGAAAGATTCTATCTTCTGTCTTTGCGATTTTGACGAGCTCTTTCAAAGGTAATTTAGGATCGTAAATCGTATCATAGCCGAGGAGTCGTAGCCATCGTGCGAGTTTGCCGAGCATGATATCGGCGACGAATTTCATGCTGACGGTGACTTTATTTTTCAAATAAAATAAAAAACTAACCGAGTTTTTGCAATTAATGGCGAGGAAAACACACAAAACAGCTGTTGTGATAATTCCACCTGCAGAACTGTGGCAACCGATACAGAGAATAAGAGAGAAATATGACAGACAATTCAGAAGGTGGATGCCTCATATAACGATGATTTATCCTTTTAGACCGATTGATGAGTTTGAATTTCTCTATAAAAAATTTATTGAGGTTTGCAGAGAAGTTGAGCCGTTTTATGTTACGCTTTCAAAGTTTAATTACTTTCAACATCGTGGTGAAAGTTATACAATATGGCTTGAACCTCAACCGGTAGATGAGATCGTGAATCTGCAGGAAAGATTGCAAAGCGTTGTTCCGGATTGTGATGATGTTAGAAAATTCAAGGGCGGATTTACTCCACATTTGAGCGTTGGGCAAGTCAGGGGTAGGGAAGAGCTTAAAAAGTTGGTGGTTGAATTGCAACAGATGTGGGTTCCATTGAAGTTTGAAGTTGGTTCAATTTTTATGATTTGGCGCAATGACCCGCCAGATGATGTTTTTAGAGTTTGGAGAGATGTGAAATTTAGATGTTGATTTTGTTTGTTTTTGTTGATAATTTTCATCAAAAAAAGGATAAAACAATGGAAACGACAATAGTTGAGATTAAAGCACGTGAAATTCTTGATTCAAGAGGAAATCCAACGATTGAGGTTGATGTTTACCTGGAATCCGGAGCTATTGGCAGGGCAGCTGTTCCAAGCGGTGCATCAACTGGGGAAAACGAGGCGCTTGAGCTCAGAGATAATGACGAGAAGAGATATTTTGGAAAAGGGGTTTTAAAGGCGGTTGAAAATGTCAATAACATAATTGCAGATGAATTAGAGGGATGGGATGCACTTGATCAAGTTGGGATTGATAGGTTTTTAATTCAACTTGATGGGACGGCGAATAAATCACGACTTGGAGCAAATGCCATTCTTGGCGTGTCGCTTGCTGTTGCAAAAGCTGCAGCAAATCATCTCGGCTTACCACTTTACAGATATATAGGTGGGGTAAATGCAAAGGTTTTGCCAGTTCCTTTGATGAACATATTGAATGGTGGAAAGCACGCAGATAACAATGTTGATATACAGGAGTTCATGATAGTTCCTGTAAATGCGCCGTCCTTTTCTGAGGCTTTGAGAATGGGAGTTGAGGTTTTTCATTCACTTAAATCTGTATTGAAATCAAAGGGATATAACACTGCTGTTGGAGACGAAGGCGGTTTCGCACCAAATTTGAAATCAAATGTTGAAGCGATTGAGGTTATACTTGAAGCGATTGAGAAATCGGGATATAAATCGGGAGTAGATATTTTTCTTGCGCTTGACTGTGCAGCGAGCGAATTTTATAAAAACGGGAAATATATTTTCTTTAAGTCGGACAAAAGCGAGAAAACTTCTGAGCAAATGGTAAAGTTTTATGAGGAACTTGTGAGACAATATCCAATTGTATCAATTGAAGATGGTATGTCTGAACACGATTGGGAGGGATGGAAAATGTTAACCGAATCCCTTGGTGAAAAGATTCAACTTGTTGGTGATGATATCTTTGTCACGAACATTGAGATATTTTCAAAAGGAATTGAAAAGGGGATCGCTAATTCAATATTGATAAAGTTGAACCAAATTGGAACTTTAACTGAGACGCTTGACTGTATTGAACTTGCAAAGCGAAATGGTTACACTGCAGTGATAAGTCATAGGTCTGGAGAAACAGAAGATACGACAATAGCTGATCTCGTCGTTGGAACGAATGCTGGTCAAATAAAAACTGGATCAGCTTCAAGGACAGATAGAATTGCTAAGTACAATCAACTGCTTCGCATTGAGGAAGAACTTGGTGAGGATGCTGTTTTTGCTGGAGTGGCTGTTTTTAAAAATAGGTTAAGAGTTTGAAAATTTTTGAACGATTTTATCTTTTAAAAAACAAAGGAGAGGAATAAAATTGGCTCAAGATATCAAGAAATGGGCTTTAATTCTCGGTTCATCAAGCGGATTTGGTGCAGCTACAGCGATTGAGCTGTCAAGAAATGGTTATAATATCTTTGGTGTTCATCTTGACAGAGCAGCTACTATGCCAAATGTTGAGAGAGTTATTGAACAAATTAAATCAAATGGTGTTGAAGTTGAATTTTTCAATGTCAATGCAGCTGATCACGAGAAAAGGAAAGAGGTTCTTGATGTGATTGAGAGAAAATTTCAGAATGAGCCATCAATGATAAAAGTTGTTCTTCATTCACTTGCTTTTGGGACTTTAAGACCTTATATCGCTGAAAATCCCGATGATCAGGTAACGCCTAAGCAAATGGAGATGACGCTTGATGTTATGGCGCATAGTTTGGTCTATTGGGTTCAAGATTTATTTCATAGGAAATTGATAGGGAAGGGGACGAGAATTTTTGCAATGACAAGCGAGGGTTCAACAAGGGTTTGGGCTTATTATGGACCGGTTTCAGCAGCAAAAGCTGCTCTTGAATCACATATAAGACAGCTTGCGTTTGAGCTTGCAAAGTATGGAATAACCGTAAATGGCATAAGGGCTGGCGTCACAGATACTCCAGCTTTGAGGAAAATTCCAGGAAATGAGCAGATGATTGAGTATTCCTTGAAGAGGAATCCCTCTGGGAGATTAACCACACCTGAGGATGTTGCGAAGGCAATAGTTCATTTGAGCCATGATGATATGCAATGGGTGACAGGGAACATAATCGGTGTTGATGGTGGGGAGTTCATAGCGGGTTAATTTAAAAGGCGGGCGTGAAAGCCCGCCTATTTTTTTAAATCATCTTTTCTACATTTAAAACGAATGCGTGTAATCCTTCCTCTTCAAACCTTGAATTGAGAACCTCAATCGCTTCAATGAGCATTTCTACTTTTTCATCTGGAACAACAGTAAAGATTAAAGTGTTAATTTCTGGCCATACATGAGTTCCAAGATGTGGTTCTCCTTTATTTGAGCCCTGACCATAGACATCAGTGATCTTGGTGTAACCGCGAATATCTGAATCTTCAAAAATTTTCAAAACTTCGTCTTCAAGGGCTTGATTTAGAACGAGCAAAATTAACTTCATTTAACCTCCAAGCTTTTTCTTTCAAAAATTGAGTAAATCGTTGGGACGAGGACTAGAGTTATAAGAGTTGAGACGGTTAAACCGCCAAGCATAACTATCCCGAGTGGGCGCCAGAGTTCCGAGCCCTCGCCTCTGAAAAGCGCAAGTGGAAGTGTTCCAAGTATCGTTGTGAAAGTTGTCATCAAAACCGGACGCAAACGAGCTCTACCTGCATTGACGATAGCATCAAATAAACCGTATCCGCGAGCTCTCAAAAGATTTGTGTAATCAACTAATACTATTGCATTGTTAACGACTATACCAACGAGCATTATAAGACCCATAAATGCTGTCAATCCAAATGGAACGCCGAAAATCAAAAGTCCGAGTACAACTCCAGTGAAAGCAAATGGAACGGAAAACATTATGACAAATGGATGAAGTAGCGATTCAAATTGAGATGCCATTATCATATAAGTCAGAATAACTCCAAGTATTAAAACTTGGAAAAGGTCTGAGAAAGCTTTTGCTTGTTCTTCTACTTGACCTGCAAATCTTATTTCAACACCAGGAGGTATATCCATTTTTTGAATTCTTTTTTGTAGGTCATTTACGACATCGCCAAGGGCGCGACCCTCAACATTTGCCCCAACAGGGATAATTCTTTGTCTATCGCGTCTTTGAATTTCAATCGGTGAAAATGTATCGTAAATTCTTGCGACATCTTTAACCTTAACAATGTTCCCAGAGAAAGTTTTTATGGGTATGTTGCTTAGGTATGAGATGCTGTTTCTTATGTCTGAGCCGGGTTGAATTGTGATGTCGTATTCATCCCCAAGCTCTTTATATGATGTTGCTTTAAGTCCGTAGATGTTTGCTCTTATCGTTGAAGCTATGATAGCGGTGTTAAGTCCAAGAGCTGCGCTTTTTTGTTTATCAACTTCAATTCTAATTTCTGGTGCAAGTCCACTTCTTCCTATTTGAACATCTTTTGCCCCCGGGATTTTTTCAAGTTCAAACTTTATTTGTTCGGCGACTTTTGAAGTTAAATTCAAGTCGTATCCGACGACTTCAACTGTGAGTGGTTTGCCACCGCCAAACAAAAGCGCCTGAAAGTCCGAGCCACGCGAAATTTCAAACTTTTCAATCCCTGGAATGAACTTCACTCTTTCTCTTATCCTCGCTCCAAGTTCTTGAGCTGAAACACCTCTCTCTTTGAACGGAACAAGCCGAGCTCCAACCGTTACAACATTGTTTCCCTCAACTTGTCCCGTAATAGTTGCGAATCCTTGTTCGGTCGTGCCAGCACGCATAAAAACATATTTACGCCATTTCGCTGGAATTTCCTCAAGAACTATCCTCTGAATTTCTTCTCCAACTTTTATCGTTTCTTCAATTCTTGTTCCAACTGGTAGTTGAGCTACAACCTGAATCTGTCCTGTATCACTTGCGGGAAAGAATTCAAAACCAACAAATCTAAAGCCAACGAAGGAAAGGACAAAAAGCAAAATTGCAGTTAAAATTATAATTCTTCTATGTTTTAATGCCCAAGATATTAGCCCCCCATAGAAGTTTTCAATCGTTTTAAATAATTTCTCGCTCCTCTCAAAAAGGTTTGCCAAAAATCGGTTTCTTATTCTCTCTTGAGGTTTCAGCCATCTTGAAGCAAGCATAGGAGTTAATGTAAGGGAGGCGATAAGTGAGGTTAGAACCATAACTGTGACAAGGTAGCCAAGTTCTTTGAAAAGAAAACCAGCAATACCAGTGAGAAACGCAAGCGGTAAAAATACCGCTATATTCGTAAACGATGATGCTGTAATCGCAAGACCAATTTCATTTGATGCGATCACAGAGGCGGTTTTTGGATTTTCTCCTCTTTCAATATGTCTTGTTATGTTTTCAAGGACAACAATTGCGTTATCAACAACTATTCCGACGGCAATAGCAAGGGAAGAAAGTGAGATAAGGTTAATTGTACCGCCGATCAAATACAAAACTATGAAAGCGACTATCAAAGAAAATGGAATTGTGAGGATTATTATCAAACTTGCTCTAATTTTCCTTAAAAACAGCATAACTATAAGAATTACAAACACGGCACCATATATGACTGCCCGACTTAGATTTCTGATTGAGTTTTTGATAAATTCTGATGAATCAAATGCTATGTTCAAAACCACATCTTTCGGAAGGGTGCGTTGAATTCGTGGCAGTGCTTTTTTAACGGCATCAACAACTTCAATGGTGTTTGCCGTTGCCTGTTTCTGAATGAAAAGTAAAACTCCTGGGATATTATTAATTTTTACATCTATTGTTTGTTCCTTAATGGTGTCAACCACATCTGCAACATCTCTCAAATAAACAAGAGCCCCTTGAAAATTCCCGATCACAGTTGATTTGATTTCATCAATTGACCTGAATTCACCCGGCACACGAACATTATATTCTTTCATCCCAACTTTTATAATCCCGGCAGGTAGCCCAAGATTTTCACTTTGAAGAACTTGTGCTATTTGAGGGATTGTTAAATTGTATGCCTCAAGCTTTTTGGGGTCAACTTTTATCAAGATTTCCCTTTGAGGACCTCCTATGGCAAAAACAGCACCCACTCCCGGTACTTGTCTTAACGGTTGAGCAATTTTATCCTCAATAATTTTATTTATTCCTGGAAAACTTTCAGACGAATTGATACCTATCATCATAACAGGTAAAGTTGATGTGCTAAACTTAAAAATTGATGGTTCTTCAGCGTCATCTGGTAATCTTCGTTTAACTCTGTCAATTGCATCGCGAATGTCATTTGTCGCCTCTGCTATATCTGTTCCCCAATTAAATGTAACTGTTATGATTGAGATGTTATCCTTTGAGCTTGATGTTACCTTTGAGACATTGTTTATAGTGCTTACTTGTTCCTCAATTAATTTTGTGACTTTTTGCTCAACATCTTCTGCTGAGGCTCCAGGATAGATTGTCACAACGCTTATAGCTGGTGGCTCAAGTTTTGGGAGCAAATCAACCGCAAGGCGCAAAAATGCAAATGCCCCAATGACAGCCAAGGCAAGATAAAACATTAAAGTTGTCACAGGTCTGCTTACGGAAAGTTTTGATAAACTCATCTTTTAAAACCTCCTTTTTTTATTCAATAATTTTTACTTTCATTCCATCGGCTAACTTTGTCTGACCAGTTATGACGACAATATCATCTTCATTTACACCGCTTAAAACTTCAATCTCACCGTCAAACTTTCGCCCAATCGTTATATTTCTTCTCCTTGCCGTATCGCTTTTTAAAACAAAAACATAATTCACATTTGACCCTGGCAATGGAACAACAGCGGACTCTGGTATTATCACCCCCTGACCTTGACCAACTTTTATTTTAACTCTGGCGAACATCCCCGGTCTTAACAAAAATCCTGGGTTTGGGACTTCAACCTCGGCGGTAAATGTTCTGGTGATTGAACTAAGTGCAGGATTTTTCTGAACGACTTTACCGAGAAAGACCTTATCTGGATAAGCATCAACTTGTACCTCAGCTGGCTGGTTTAACTTTATCAGTGGGAAGTCCTTTTCAGCGATGCTTAATTTTATTTTGACAATGTCAATTCTCATTAAAGTAACTATCCCAGGTCCACCGCCTGCCCCAGGCATAAGGGTGAAAACCTCTCCTTCGTTCATAAGCTTTTCCGTAACTATACCGTCAAAAGGTGCGCGAATCTGTGTGTTTGAAAGCATCAATTCATAAGACGCTTTTGCGCTTTCATAATTTGCTTTTGCTCTTTCAAGTTGTTGCTCAGGGATTGAGCCGATTTCAAAAAGCGATCTCATGCGATTATAATCAGATTGTGCAAGTTCAAATTGAATTTTTGCCTGTGTCAATTGTTGTGTGTTCATTTGAACGAGAATTTGACCCTGTTTCACAAAATCACCCTCATTGACATAAATTTTCTCAATCGTCCCGGACATCTGAGCTCCTATTCTGGCTTTCTGGTATGGCTCAACCGTTCCAGCATATTCAAGGATGATATCGTAGGTTTTTTTCTGAGCTTTTGCAATCTTAACAGGTACGACTTCATCATCAATTGTATTGTTTAAATTTTCATTCTTTGATGCGCATCCGAAAGTAAAAATTAAGCCAGCAATTAAAATTATAGGTAAAATTAACTTTTTCATCTTTTCCTCCATTAATGGTTTGTTTTACCGATTAATTTTTCAAAATCACTTATTGCGATCAAATAGTCATAAATTGCTTGCAGGTAGTTCAAACGTGCTTGTGCGAGATTGACCTCGGCGTTGCTTACTTCAAGTTGTGTTCCGACACCGCTTTCAAATCTTTTTCTTGCGATTTTATACCCAAGTTCAGCAAGTTCAACAGCTTTTCTTTGTGATTCAATTCTGCGCCTAGATTGTTCAATTTTGTAGATGGTGCTTTTAAGCTCGTTTTCAAGTGCCTGCTTTGTGAAGTTTAACCTCTCAATCGCCTGTTGAAGTGATGCCCTTGCCTGATCAACTCTTGCTTGCGTCCCGAAACCATTGAAGATCGGTATCTGAATTTGTAAACCGATAAATGTTGTTCTTATCCAACGATATTGATTGAAGTTGAAATCATTTGCTTGAGCTTGATATTGAAAATTTCCTGTCAAAAATAGCGCTGGGAGATGACCAGAAACCTCAAGTGAAACAATTTCACGTGAGAGCTCAACTGATAACTCGGCTTGCTTTAAATCTGGGTTGTTCTCATAAAGCTCTTTTAAGGAGCTCTCATAATCAATGGCGATTAAACTGTCAACTTTCATCTCACCCTCAATTTCAATTTCTTCTTTGACATCAATCCCAAGCACAAGTTTCAAAGCGTTTTTCGCAAGTTCAAGGTTATTTTCAGCTTGAATTAGTAAGGGTTGAAGGTTTTGATACTGAACTTGTGCGTTGATGTAGTCATATTCAGATGCTATCCCTTGACGATACATCTTCTCAACATTCTTTAAATTATCTTCAGCAAGGTCAACCCTCATCTTTGTTATCTTGTAGTTTTCTCTTGCGAGGAGAGCTCCGTAGAACGCTTTTTTAACATCTGAAACTGTCTTCAAAGTGATAGCTTTATATGATTGTTCGGCTATGGATTTAGCTTTGGCAGCAGACCTTATCCCAGCATAGATATTCCAGGAAAAGACAGGCATTTGCAAAGAAATTGCACCGAGATATGAATTATCAAATCCGATCTCAATGACGCCACCTGTCATCCTTCCAAAAGGTGAATCGGGTGGAAGAAAAAGCACTGGCTTTTTCAAATACCTTGAATAACTTCCAGAGGCGTTTATCCTTGGAATCAACCCAGACCTTGCTTCAACGAGTTTTTCGTCCGACTTTAAAATTTCAAGCTGTGCTAATTTAACCTGATTGCTGTTCTCAAGTGCGATTTTAATGGCGTCTTCAAGCGTGAGAACCGTTCTTTGGGCTAACAAAGAAAGTGGTAAAAAAATTAACAAAATTAGTTTTCTCATTTTTCGGCTTCTTTTTTATTTTTTGAAATCCCATCAAATATGATTTCAAGAATTGAGTCAACTATTCTCTCGGGGGAAGCATCCGAGACCTCATCAATCAAACAACCGTATATAACATCCCTTAACATCCCGTTAAAAGCCATGATGACGAGGTTTGGATCGATGTTTTTGAGGTTTCCACTTTTTATGTCGGCTTTGATTATGTCCGTTAAAATTTTTGAGATATGTGATAACCTCTGAAGGACATAATTTCTTGTTGACTCTTTTTCATCCGATTCCATCTGCATAATCGCTTGTATCATGACATTAAAAGAGAATTTACTTTCGATCAAGAAGAATTTGATGAGTTCGAGGGCGTAGAATCTCAACCTATCTCTTGCATTTCCTCTTAATCTTTTCGCTTCATCAGCGAGCGATTGAACCCTATCAAAAAGATTCGTCAGGATTTCATTAAATAGTTGTTTTTTGCTTTTGAAGTAAGAATAGATAGCCCCTTTGCTAAACTGGGCTTGTTCAGCTATTTCCTCCATTGTTGTGTCTTTATAACCCTTTGTGCCGAAGAGATGCAGAGCAGCTTCAATTATTTCTTGTTTATGCCTTTCCTTGAGGATTTCTCTTCTTTTTGATTTCGCCAACTTTCAGCCGTTTTTATTTTTGTTTGACTCAATATAATACTTTTTGACCAAAAAGTCAAATTTTGACTAATTAGTTCATCTTGATTTTATTTTTTCTGTTTTTTAAATTGAAAAACGAATTTCCGCATAAAAATTAATTTACAAATCATGAAATATCTTGAGGATACAATTGTGGCTATTTCAACTGCGATTGGGGAAGCTGCGATTTCGGTAATAAGGATAAGCGGGAAGGATGCTATAAAAGTTGCCGATAGAGTTTTTGTTGGGAAGAGGAAGCTTGCTGATGTTAAAACGCACACTGCTCACTATGGTAAGATAGTTGATAAAAATGGTGATGTTGTGGATTATGTTGTTGCGACTGTTTTCAAGGCACCAAATTCTTATACTGGTGAAGATACGGTTGAAATAAGTTGTCATGGAGGGATATTGGTCACAAGAAAAGTTCTTGAGACGGTTCTTGAAGCTGGGGCACGACTTGCTCAACCGGGTGAGTTTACAAAGAGGGCGTTCTTAAATGGGAAGATTGATCTATCACAGGCGGAGGCGGTAGCTGACCTTATAAGGTCGGCAACGGAGCTTGCTTATCAAAGCTCGCTTTCTCAACTTGAAGGAGCTCTTTCAAGAAAGATAAGAAAGATGAGAGAAGATCTTATAAATCTTTGTTCTCTTGTTGAACTTGAGCTTGATTTCGCTGATGAAGACCTTGAATTTGTTGACAAAGCACAGCTTGCTGAAAAGATAAAAGACGTAATAGGTGAGATAGATGAGTTGATTGAGACATTCAGATTTGGAAAGATTTATCGCGAGGGAATAAAAGTTGTCATCGCAGGGAAGCCCAACGCTGGTAAATCAAGTTTGTTGAACGCGCTTTTAAATGAGAATAGAGCAATCGTGAGCGAAATCCCTGGGACTACAAGAGATGTAATTGAGGAGAGTTTGAACATTGAAGGTGTTCTTTTTAGAATCGTTGATACAGCTGGTTTAAGGGAGACATTTGATATAGTTGAACGCGAAGGCGTGAGAAGAACCGAAGAACAGCTTAAAAAGGCGGATATGATTTTACTTGTCATTGACTCAACAGATGAAATAAATGAAGAAGATGTGAGGATTTATCATCGTGTTTTAAATTTTGCCGTGGATGAATCAAAAAGATGTATAATTGTTTTCAATAAAGTTGATTTGCTTGATGGCAAGAGACCGAATATGAAGATAATGGTTGATTTTCCTGTTGTTTATATTTCGGCATTAACTGGATTTGGGCTTGAGAAATTGAAAAAGCTTATGGTTGAGCAATCGTTTTTGGGTATGACTCGGACAGAGTCAAGCGTTGTCGTCACCAATGTAAGACATAGAGATGCGCTTTTGAGAGCTAAACAAAGTTTGATTTATGCTTTAAGGTCACTTGAGCAGGGTATGAGTGGAGACCTTGTAGCGGTTGATTTAAGGGCTGGATTGAATCATCTCGGCGAGATAATAGGCGAAGTTACAACGGATGATATTTTGAACAACATATTTTCAAAGTTTTGCATCGGGAAGTGAAAAAGTGTTTCACGTGAAACATTTTAAAACAAAGTGAATTGAAAAAATGGTGATAAATCCAACAATAGATGAAATTTACGATGTGATAGTCGTCGGTGGAGGGCATGCTGGGATTGAAGCTGCCCTTGCTTCAGCAAGAATGGGAATGAAAACACTTTTGATGACGATGGATATAACCGCAATCGGTCGTATGTCCTGCAATCCTGCTGTTGGAGGAACAGCTAAGGGACATCTCGTTCGCGAAATTGATGCCCTTGGTGGGGAAATAGGTAAAATAGCTGATGCAACAGCAATACAGTATAGAGTTTTGAATAAATCAAAGGGACCAGCTGTTTGGTCGCTTAGGACTCAAAATGACAGGGAACAGTATTCCATTGAAGCAAGAAGAAGGGTTGAGGCGCAAGAAGGGCTTGACATAATGCAAGATATGGTGACGGAAATCTTTGTTGAGAATGGGAAAGTTGTCGGTGTGAGAACAGGGCTTGATATAAAGATCGCCTGCAAGGCGCTTATAATAGCGGCTGGGACTTTTTTAAACGGGAAAATGTACACAGGGCTTGTGAGTAGGGTTGGAGGGAGATTTGGTGAGCCAGCAGCAACAGGTTTAACTGAATGTTTGGAGAAGCTTGGTTTTGTTAGCGGAAGGTTGAAAACTGGAACTCCACCCAGGATTGATGCCAGGACAGTTGATTATTCAAAGGTTCAAATTGAACCAGGAGACCCTGATGCAGAGCCGTTTTCCTTTCAAACGAAGGAAATCATAAAGGATCAAATTCCTTGTTATTTAACCTATACAAATGAAGAGACGCACAGAATTCTTGAGAAGGGCTTTGATAGGTCACCCCTCTTTACGGGGTTAATTAAGGGTCGTGGTCCAAGATATTGTCCGTCTATAGAGGACAAAGTTTATAGATTCAGGGATAAAGAGAGACATCAAATTTTCCTTGAACCAGAGGGGAAAAACACGCATGTTATGTATGTAAATGGTTTTTCAACGAGCTTGCCTGTTGAGATCCAACTTGAAGGATTAAAAAGTATCTCAGGGCTTGAAAATGTTAAAATGCTCCGTCCTGGTTATGCTGTTGAATATGATTTTTTCCCGCCACATCAGCTCAAATTGACGCTTGAGACGAAGCTTGTTGAGGGTCTTTATTTTGCGGGGCAGATAAATGGAACATCGGGTTATGAGGAAGCAGCTGCTCAGGGGATAATGGCAGGCATAAATGCTGCTTTGAAAATCAAGGGCGAAGGTGAGTTCGTTTTGAAGAGAAGCGAAGCATATATTGGTGTTTTGATAGATGATTTGATAAATAAGGGAACAGATGAACCATACAGGATGTTTACATCAAGAGCGGAATATCGTCTTATGTTAAGACAAGACAATGCAGATAGGCGTTTGATGAAGTATGGATATAAGTTTGGTCTTATACCAAGCGATGTGTATCAAAGATTGATAGAAAAAGAAGAATTGATAAAAGAGGGGCTTTATTTCATCAAAAATAGAAGCGTCAAACCAAGCGAAGTTAATTCATATCTTGAGAGAATTGGGTCAAAACCAATTGAGCAACCGGAAAAACTTGAACAAATAGTAAAACGTCCTGAGGTAAATATCGCTGAACTTTTTGAACTTGAAGCGTTTAAGTCAGATAACACCTTGCAAAAGCTTTTAAGACGAAAAGACGCTTTGAGACAGGTTGAGATTGAAATAAAATATGAGGGTTATATTCAAAGACAACTTGAAGAGATAGAGAGGTTTGAAAAGTATGAGGCGATTGAAATCCCGGAGGATTTTGATTATACAAAAGTCAAATCTCTTTCAAGCGAAGCGAGGGAGAAGCTGATGCGGGTAAGACCCCGCTCAATTGGGCAAGCATCAAGAATTTCAGGTGTTTCCCCGGCTGATATATCGGTTTTGATGGTTTATTTGAAGGGTTAAAAGTGTTTCACGTGAAACACTTTGTAAAGCAAAATTTTTTGTTAAATGGATTTTGAGGATTTCGTAAGTGTGTGCGATATAAACGGTTTAAAGATTAAGAATGAGCAAGGCGAGCTTCTAAAAAGATATGTTGATTTATTGATTGAATGGAATTCAAGGGTTAATCTTATATCGCGCAAAGAGGAAGATGTATGGGGTAGACATATATTACATTGTGTTTCTCCGCTTTTTAAAATCTCTATAAAGCCAAACGCTTACATTCTTGACCTTGGGACGGGGGGAGGACTTCCTGGAATACCTTGGGCAATTTTAAATGAGAGTGCAAACTTTCTCTTGTTGGATGGGACGAAGAAAAAAATTGATGCTGTTTCTAACATTGTGAAAGAACTTGGGCTTGAAAATGTCAAAACACTTTGGGGAAGAGCTGAAAACATCGGAAAGATGGATGAGTATAAAAATAGGTTTGATTATGTTATCTGTAGAGCGGTTGCTGATTTAAAAACGCTCGTTAAATGGAGTTTTAATTTTTTGTCAAAATTCTCAAAAAAGTTCTTGGAGAATACATCCGAAGGATATTATCTTCATTCAGGCTGTTTAATCGCCTTTAAAGGCGGTGATGTTAAATATGAAATTGAAGATGCGCTTAAAACTAAACTTGTTTCTGGAGTTGAGGTGATAGATTTGAATTTTAAAGGATTTGAAAAGGTAGGGCTTGAAGATAAAAAAGTTGTTCTTTTGAAATTAACAACAAAAAGGGATTAATATGGCGAAATCAGGGAAGGAATTGTTTGATGAACTTTTAAATTTGACAACCGAGCAAAGAAACCCAGCGAGTATGGATATTGATTCTAAATCAACGATTGAGATTTTAAAGATAATAAACGATGAGGATAAGAAAGTTCCATATGCTGTTGAGAAGGAAATACCTTACATTGCTCAAGCCGTTGAACTTGTCGTTCAAGCATTTAAAAGGGGAGGTAGATTAATTTATGTTGGAGCTGGAACAAGCGGTCGTCTTGGTATTCTTGATGCAGCTGAATGTCCACCAACATTTGGAACAGACCCGGAGATGGTTCAGGGGATAATCGCTGGTGGTCCTGAGGCGGTTTTCAGGGCACAGGAAGGCGCAGAGGATAGCGAGGAAAATGGGGCAAGGGATATTGAGGCAAAAAATGTTAATGAAAAAGATGTCGTTTGCGGAATTGCAGCAAGCAGAAGAACACCTTATGTTGTAGGAGCGGTTAAAAGAGCAAAGGAACTCGGGGCTAAGACGATATTTATTACGACAAACCCTAGGAGTCAGTTTAATTATCCATTCGTTGATGTTGCTATATGTCCCGAAGTTGGTCCGGAGGTTATTATGGGGTCAACGAGGATGAAATCCGGAACAGCTCAAAAGTTGGTTTTAAATATGATTTCAACCACTGCGATGATTCGTCTTGGAAAGGTTTATGAGAATCTCATGGTTGATCTTCAAATGACAAGCGAGAAATTGAAGGAAAGAGCGAAAAGGGTAGTGATGATTGTTACAGGGGTTGATTATAAAACGGCAGAAAAATATCTTATTGAAGCTGGCGGTCACGCTAAAACTGCAATTGTGATGATTAAAACCGGTTGTTCAGCTGAAGAGGCGAGAGAAAGGTTAAAAAGAGCAGATGGTTTTGTGAGGGCAGCAATTGAAGGTAAAATATTGGTCAGTGAGGATAACAGTGTTGAAGGAAAGGATTCTTAACATAGATGGATTTAAAAAACTTGACGATTTCCTTTTTAGTGATGCTGAAAGGGTGAATTTGAAAAATGTCGCTGGCTCGTTGTTTAGTTTCATTGTTGCGTTTTTATTTGAGAAGTTAAGAGATAATGTCTTCGTTGTGGTTCAAGATGAAGAGTTTGGAAGGAAAATAGCTGACGATATTAATTTTATCGCTGGGGAAGATGTTGTTTTTGAGTTTATCCCGGATGAAGATATGTTAGTGGACGATATTGATGTAATGAAATTAAAGCTCTCTTTTGAAATTTTTCGCGGGCGTAAAATCTTCTTAACTACTGCAAAGCATATTCAGGAAAGAATTCTTGTTAGTAAAGAAATTAACAGTATGTCTTTTCGTTTGAGGGTTGGTGAAAAAGTAGATTATGATGAGTTCATATCGTACCTAATCAGCAATGGTTTTGAAAAAAAGAGATATGTTGAGGCTAGGGGGGATTATAGCATAAGGGGAAGTATAATTGATGTCTTTGGGTTTACGGGGGAATTACCACTAAGGATTGAAATTTTTGATAATGAGGTCGTTTCAATAAGGGAGTTTGATGTCTTTACGCAAAGGTCTATTCGTTTGCTCTCCGAGGCAATTGTCGTTCCGAAGCTAAATGGAACGGGGTTTGAAGCCGTAGAGATGTATAAGATGTTCAGTGATTCAGTTTGTGTTATTGAAGATATTGAACTGATCTCAAGGGAAATTGATGAAGGTGTGTTTGGTGAGATGAAATTTAAAAAATTTATCAATGTGGTTCGTTTTGCAACTGATGAAATTTATGAGGATGAAATTGATTTCTTCGCGAAGCGACAACCGTTTTTCAATAGCAGTATGACATTATTTTCTGATGAGATTTACAAATTGCTTAAGGATGGATACGAGGTTTTTTTGCTTTGCGAAGGAGAGGAACAAATGTCAAGAATGAGGGAATTGCTTGAGGAAATTCTCGGTTTTGAAAATGTTATGATGCTTCGTTTTTACCCAAGGTCTTTGAATTTTGGTTTTATCGGGATGAGGGATAAGGTTGCTGTTTTAACTGAACACGAGGTTTTCAACAGAGTTAAGCCGAGGAATTTTTTAAAGTCAAGGAAATTTAGGGGGATAACGCTTCACGAGCTTAATATGTTAAAGCCAGGTGATTATGTTGTTCACATTGATTTTGGGATTGGGCGATTTGCTGGGCTTCAGAGGATAAAGATAAATGGTGTTGAGCAAGAAGTTGTTCGGCTTGAATATGCGGATGACGGAGTTTTATATGTGAATTTAAACTATATAAACAGGATAAAGAAATATCGGGGGGAGGAAGGGGTTGTCCCCAAATTGAACCGCCTTGGCTCAAATGAATGGGAAAAATTGAAAGAGAAAACAAAGGACAGCATTAAAAAATTTGCGAGGGATTTAATTTGGCTATATGCGAAGAGAAGTTATGTTAAGGGCTTTAAGTTTTCACCTGATAACATCTTGCAAAAGGAAATGGAGGCGTCCTTTATTTACGAAGATACACCTGATCAGAGGAAAGCAACAATTGAAGTTAAGCAAGATATGGAAAGCGATAAACCAATGGATAGGTTGATATGTGGAGATGTCGGTTTTGGTAAAACGGAGGTTGCGATCCGGGCTTCTTTTAAAGCGGTTCTTGATAAAAAACAAGTAGCGGTGCTTGTCCCAACTACGATCCTAGCCCATCAGCATTATAAAACCTTCAGCGAAAGATTAAAAAATTATCCAGTCAGGATTGAAGTTCTATCCCGTCTTGTCCCGAAAGGAAAGCAATTGAAAATAATTGATGATTTAGCTAAGGGTGAGGTAGATATAATCATTGGGACGCACAGATTGCTTTCAAATGATGTTAAATTTAAAGACCTTGGATTGCTTATTATTGATGAGGAGCATAGGTTTGGAGTTGAGGCGAAAGAGAAATTAAGGAAGATTAAAGTAAATGTTGACACTTTGACCTTGAGTGCAACACCTATACCGAGGACCCTTTACTTTTCGCTTATGGGAGCGAGGGATATGTCGATAATTAATACTCCACCTCCAAATCGTCTCCCAATAATTACGAAAATAATAAGTATTGATTCGCCGAAGTTCAAGGATATCGTCAAAGAGGCAATTTATCACGAGATAAGTCGTGGAGGACAAGTTTATTTCGTCGTGGATAAGATCTCAGAAATAGAGTTGATAGCGAAATTCTTGAGGGAAATGATCCCAGATTTAAGATTTGATGTTGTTCACGGGAAGATGAAACCATCAGCTATTGAAAAGGTCATGCTTAAATTTCTTGATGGGAAGTTTGATCTGTTGATTTCAACTAAAATAATTGAAGCTGGGATTGATATTCCGAATGTCAACACTATTTTCATTTACAATGCGCATACATTTGGGCTTGCTGAAATATATCAACTTCGCGGGAGGGTTGGGCGCTCAAATAGACAGGCATATGCGTATCTTTTGATACCACCGGTTGAAGTTATTGGGACAAATGCTATCAGAAGATTGTTAGCGATTGAGGAATTTACAGAACTCGGTTCTGGTTTAAATCTAGCGTTGAAGGATATGGAAATTCGTGGAATAGGAAATTTATTTGGTAAGGAGCAAACTGGATTTATAAATTCAGTTGGGTTTGATGTGTATTGTAGGATTCTTGAAGAGGCGGTTGCAGAATTGAAGGAGCAAGAATTTAAAGATATGTTCAGAGATGAAAAAAAGATGAAGAAGAAATTTGACGCTGTTGTTTCGGTTGACATCAGTGCTTTCATACCCGAGTATTATGTTGATTCTGATTCGGAAAGATTTGAATTTTACCAACGACTTTATGAGACAAAAGATTTTGAGACAATTGATCAGATTAGGGATGAACTTGAAGATAGGTTTGGTAAACTACCAGAAGAGGTTGAAAATTTGCTTTGTGTTTCCAAGATAAAATTTTTGGCTGAAAAAGTTGGAATTCAAAGGGTGGAAATAAGTAGGGAAGCGGTACGCATTGTACTTATTGAAGGGATTTTAAACGAAGTTAGTTTTAAAACGCTCATTGATGTTTTATCAAAGAGTGCAAGTGTAAAATTTGAAAAGAAAGGGAATGAATTGTCTTTAAAGTTTAAAGGTTCATCTTCAGCCAAGCAGAACATGTTGAGGTTTCTTGATATCCTTGAAGAATTGTCAGGAAATTTTTCTTATTATGAGGGAAACTTTACCACCTATCCATAAATTTTTGTCATCCTCGTTAAAGCTTAAAGTTTCATAACCCCTTGCTGATGGGACAAGATATATTTTGCCATGCTCTGATTTGAAGTATCGTATAAATGCATTGTTTTCGGTAACTGCAAATACGATGTCTCCGTTTTCTATTTTTGTATCCTGTTTGATTATAGCGATGTCATTTTTAAAAATTCCGACTTTTTGCATACCGTCATCTGGAACTATAACTGCAAAAGAACTTGGGTGGTCAAACATTTTGGAGTCAATTTTTACCGTGCCGATTAAATTTGTGAACATAAGAAGTGGATTTTTTGAGTTAAATTTTGATATGAGCGGTATCTCTTTGATGTCATTTTCCTCTTTAAGCATTATGTCCTTGGGTGTGATATTTCTTGATTTTCCGTTAACTTTTTCTATGTAGCCTTTTTTCTCAAGCGATTTTAAAATTGTGTAAACCGCGTTCGTTGATTTGAATTTAAATTCTTCACATATCTCACGGACGGTTGGCGGTTTTAAATTTTTTGAGATGTAATCCCTTATGAATTCAAGTATTTGGTTTTGTCTTTCCGTTAAGGGTCTCATTCGCTATGCTTTTCATTTGTTTAGTTTACTCGTTAATATACTGAACATTTGTTCAAAAATCAAGAAGGGGTTAATTATTTTAAAAAAGGTGTGTTTTGTGAAAGGAAAATAACGCCTTTTGGGTTAGGTATATCCAATCCCTCTTGATAAATAAGTTTAAAGACATATATTTAAAGTGCAGTGGTAGATTGTGGTGAATTGTGGAAGAAAAATAAAGGACCCCCTGTGTCATCGTTTAAAGGAAGTTACAGATATGCGGTTGATGAGAAGGGCAGGGTGAGCATCCCCGCCCGGATGAGGAAATATCTATCGCCAGAAGCGAACGAGACCTTTGTTATAACGAGAGGGACGGAGACTTGTCTTTTTCTTTTTCCGCTTGATGAGTGGGAGAAGCTTGAAAATAGATTGAAAGAGTTGAATACTTTTAATCCTGAACATCGGTTTTTGATAAGGGTTCTTCTTATGTGGGCTGTAGAAGTGACTCTTGATAATCAGTCAAGGATTATGATACCGCGGAACTTGTTGGAGTTTGCAAAAATAGAGAAAGAGGTTTTGATGATCGGGACACTTGATAAAATTGAGATTTGGAATCCAGACATATATGAGCAGTACATTGCTTCTCAGCCAGAAAATTATGAGAAGGTTGTAGAAAAAGTTTTGGGTATGAAATGAACCAGGGAGTGTTTCACATACCGGTGATGGTTGATGAGGTAATTAGATATTTGATAACAAAGGAGGATGGGATTTACATTGATGGGACAATTGGTGGTGGAGGACATAGTGAAGAGATTTTGAAAAGAACAAAGTGCAAAGTGATTGGATTTGATATTGACCCGGAGGCGATTAAATTTGCTCAGGAGCGTTTGAAGCCATTTGGCGAAAGAGTTATAATTTTGCGCCGAAATTACGCTCAAGTTAAGGAAGCATTGGCTGAGTTGGGTGTAAGCAAGGTGTCGGGATTTTTGCTTGACCTTGGGGTTTCGTCTTTTCAACTTGATTACGGCGGTGGTTTTAGCTTTAGATTTGATGAAAAACTTGATATGAGGATGGACAGGGCTTCTGATTTGACGGCTGAACGAATTTTGAATGAGTTTTCGGAAGAAGACATTGCTTTGATAATTCGTTTTTTCGGAGAGGAGCGAAGGGCGAAGTTGATAGCGCGAGAAATAGTTAGGTATCGGCAGAGGAAAAAAATAGAAAGAACCAGCGAACTCGTGAAATTGATTGATAAGGTTGTGCCAAGGAAATATAGATTAAAAACTTTGGCGAGAGTTTTTCAAGCGTTGAGGATAGCAGTAAATAAAGAACTTGACAATCTTAAGGTTGCCCTTGATTCATCGGTTGATATCCTGGAGAAGGGCGGAAGAATTGTCGTGATTTCATATCACTCACTTGAGGATAGAATTGTTAAGTCATTTTTCAAATCAAATGAGAAGATAAGGAACTTGACGAAAAAGCCGGTGGCGCCAAAGGAGGAGGAGATCAGGTTGAACCCTCGTTCAAGGAGTGCTAAATTGAGAGCGGGAGAAAAGATAACGGAGTGAATTTCAATGCAAAGGTTAAGCGGTGTGAAAATACTTGCTTTTTTATTTATAGTTGGTGCCCTCGTGCTTGTGTATATATGGAATTCTTATGTTGTTGATAGGAAAGCAAGTGAGATTATAGCTCTTGAAAAGCAGATTGAAGCACTGAAAATTGAAAACATCATCCTTGAAGCTAGGTATGATAGGCTTGTCTCTGCGAATTATATAATCCCATTTGCAAGGCGAAAGCTTGGGCTTGTTTTTCCGAAAGAAAATCAAAAAGAGATCCAGGTGGATAGAGGTGAATTTTGAACCCAAAAATACCATTGGACGAGATTTTGTCGGTGTTTTCAGTTCAAGGTTAAGGTTTGCGTTCTATCTTTTATCTTTCGTGCTTTTGCTCTATGTTTTAAGATTGTTGGAGTTGCAAATTTTTAAGCATTCATATTTTTCCACCGCCTCAAGGAAACAGTATTTTACGGAAGTGATTTTACCAGCTAAGCGCGGTTTAATTTTGGACAAAGAGGGTAGAATTCTTGCGACAAATGTTAAGATGTATCAAATCGCTGTGGACCCGTATCATCTCAAAAAAATGAAGGCAAATTTAAAAGAGGTTGCTTGGAATCTCTCAAAAATTTTCGGCGGGGACTCAAGGTATTATCTTGACAAGTTAAAAGACACGAGCAAAAGGTATGTGGTGTTGGTAAAAGATGCGAGTCCTGTTTCGGTTGCGAAGTTTAGTTCTTTTCTGAATAGTTTGAGGTCCAAAACTGAAAGGTATATTTATCGCGGGATTATTAAGGTTGAAAGTTTTAGAAGGTTTTATCCTTACGAGGAAGTCGCTGGGCATATTATCGGTGCTGTTGGTTCAGAAGGTGAGGGGTTGATGGGGATAGAGTATGAGTTTGATGAAATTTTAAAAGGGCGAAACGGTTTAATTCGCTTAGCAAGGGATGGGCTTGGTGAGGTGAGGGCTTCTGGAGAGCTGGAAAAAATTGAACCGATGGATGGTTACAGTGTGAAATTAACGATTGATGTCGGATATCAAAGCATAGTTGAGGAAGAGCTCAAAAAGGCGGTAAACGAATTTGATGCTGATGGTGGAGTTGCTATTGTTGTTGACCCGTGGAGTGGGGATATACTTGCGCTTGCAAATTATCCGAGTTTTAATCCAAATCATTTTTGGTCCTTTGATCCGCAAAGCTATAAAAACAAGGCGATTTCAGATGCTTTTGAGCCAGGGTCAACTTTTAAAATTGTCCCAGCTTCAATTTTGTTGGAGGAGGACACGATGAAACTTTACAGGAAGGTTAATGTTGATGGCGGGAATAGCTTGATTCGGGGTGTGAGAGTTGTTGATCATAAACCTTATAATGTGTTAAGTTTCAGCGAGGTTTTGAAATATTCAAGCAATATCGGCATAGCGAAATTAAGCTTGGAAATAGATGGAGTGAAGTTGTACAGAAAGGCAAGGGATTTTGGTTTTGGGGCTTATACTGGGATCAGATTGCCTGGAGAGTCAAAGGGGGAATTGAAAACCCCAGATAAGTGGAGTCCTGCTTCAAAAATTTACATTTCTTTTGGATACGAGTTGAGAGCGACACCGCTTCAGATAGCTATGGCGTATGCAAGCATAGCAAACGGTGGGATTTTGATTCAGCCACGACTTATCAAAGAGGTTTTGGATTCAAAAGGTAAGGTGGTGAAGGAGTTTCCGATTATTCCGGTGAGAAGAGTTATTTCTGAGAGAACAGCGAAAATTTTAACACAAATTCTTGAAGATGTTGTAAATAGCGGGACGGGAATTCAAGCAAAGATTGATGGTTTAAGAATTGCTGGTAAAACTGGGACAGCTCAAATTTATGAGTCGGGATTTTACTCAAAATCGCGATATAGGGCTTCGTTTGTCGGTTTCTTCCCAGTGGAGAATCCGAAATTTGTTTGCTTTGTTATGCTTGAATCACCAAAGAAAAATTATGCGGGTGGAATAGTTGCTGCTCCTGTCTTTAAAAGAATAGCGGAACAGTTGATCAAACTTTCACCGGTTAATAATGAAAATTCATCAAAAACTTTCACCGATGTTTCCGATGAGAATTTTAAGAAGGTTAGTGAGGTTGATGTTGGGAATAAGATGCCAGATTTGAGGAATATGAGTGTCAGGTCAGCGATTGAAAAAATTTTGCCTTTGAATTTGGATGTCGCTATAGTTGGTTCTGGAATTGTTGTTGAGCAAATCCCAAAACCAGGTTCAGCGGTTTTTCCGGGAATGAGGTGCATCCTTTATTGTAGGGATGATTTAAAATTTAGCTTGCTTGAAAGATGAAACTCAATGAGCTTATAAAATATGTTAAGGTTAGAAAAGTCGTTGGTGATGAATTCGTTGAAGTAAAGGGTGTATCCTATGATTCGCGTGAGGTTAAAGAGGGTGATTTGTTTGTCGCTATAAAAGGTCTTAATGTTGACGGGCATAGGTTTATCCCAGAGGCGGTTCTTTCCGGAGCTGTTGCAGTTGTCCTTGAGAATGATGCTGTGATTGATGATTCTTATTTTGTTGAGAGGGGCGTGACGAAAATTGTTGTTCAGGATTCTCGCAAAGCGCTTGCTTTAATTTCCTCGGCTTTTTACGGCTTTCCATCCCAAAAGTTGAAATTGATAGGTGTGACTGGGACAAACGGGAAAACCACCACAACTCATCTAATAAAAGCGATACTTGAAAACGCCGGATTTGGCACTGGATTAATAGGGACGATAAATTATGTCGTCGGGGATGAGGTAATTCCAGCTATTCAAACGACGCCCGAGTCGCTTGAGATTAATGGGTTTCTTAAACACATGGTTGACAAGGGTCTTTCGGTTTGTGTGATGGAGGTATCTTCACATGCATTGGCGTTAGATAGGGTTTTTGGTCTTGATTTTGATGTTGGCGTTTTTACAAATATAACTCGTGACCATCTTGATTTCCACGGGACATTTGAAGCTTATTTCCAAGCGAAGAAAATTTTGTTTGATTCGTTAAAAGGGGATGCATGCGCTATTTACAATATAGATGACCCGAATGGTGAAAAAATAGTTGCTGACACGAAAGCGATGAAATTATCATACGGTAGAGATGAAAGGGCGGTGATCAAACCGAAAGATGTTATGTTAAGTTTTAATGGGATTGAACTTGTTATACAAACGCCAACAGGTGTAATTGATGTTAAGTCAAAATTAATCGGCGAGTTCAATGTTTATAACATTTTATCAGCGGTTGCGGTCGGATATGCACTTGGGGTTGATTTTGAAAATATAAAGAAGGGAATTGAAAGTGTTGAAAATGTTAAAGGGAGGTTTGAGAGGATAGTTTCTCCATTCGGGTATACTGTGATAATTGACTACGCTCACACACCCGATGCGCTTGAAAAGTGTATAAATGCGATTTTAAATCTGCGGGAGAAAACAGGTGGTGGGAAGTTGATAACTATATTTGGGTGTGGCGGGGATAGGGACAGAGGCAAGAGAGCTATAATGGGGAGGATTTCAACCGAAAAAAGCGATGTAACCGTTATAACTTCAGATAATCCAAGGTTTGAAGACCCTGAGAGAATTATCTCCGATATACTTGAGGGAGTTAAGGAGGATTCAGTTTATTATGTTTTCGTTGATAGGAAGGAGGCGATAATTAGGGCTTTGGAGATGGCTCAAGAAGGCGATATAGTTTTAATTGCTGGTAAAGGTCACGAAGAATATCAAATCATAAGGGATATGAAAATTCCATTTAGCGATGTTCAAGTCGTCAAAGAGTATTTTGAAATAAAATCCAAGGAAAAAGTTTGAGTTTAAGTTATGGACACATAGAGCGGATGGGTTTTACTGATGCGACAAATTTTGAGAAGCTCAAGAAAGTGAAGATTACAGGAGTTTCAACTGATACGAGAAAGTTAAGTAAAGGGGAGGTATTTTTTGCGATCAAGGGTGAGAGATTTGATGGGCATGATTTTGTTGATGTTGCTTTTAAAAAAGGGGCGGTTGCTTGTGTTGTTAATTCAAATTGGTTTGTTGAGAATAAAGCGAGATTTAAGGGCAAAGTTTTGGTTGCGGTTGAAGATACTGTTAAATCGCTTGGGCGTCTTGCGGGTGTTTATAGAGATGATTTTAGTTTGCCCGTAATTGCCGTCGCTGGAAGTAATGGGAAAACAACGACGAAGGAGATGATCGCCTCTGTTTTATCCCAAAAGTATAAAGTTTTAAAATCCGAAGGTAATTTGAACAATCAAATTGGTGTTCCTTTAACGCTTTTCAAATTGAAGAAGACACATCAAGTCGCAGTTATAGAGTTTGGGACGAATCATTTCGGTGAGATTTGGTATCTTTGCGAGGTCGCACGTCCCAATTATGGTTTAATTACGAACATCGGACGTGAGCATATTGAATTTTTTGAAGATGTTGAAGGTGTTGCAAGGGAAGAGCTCTCTTTATTTGATTATTTGCTTGAGGTAGATGGATTCGCCTTCGTTAACATTGACGATGAATTTATAAGGGAAGTTGGAAAAAGGTTTAATAATAAGATGACTTTTGGTTTTTCCAATGGGGCTGATGTTAAAGGTGAGATTTTAGATGTTGATGAACTTGCCAGGTTTAGTTTTAAGGTTAAGTTTGAAAATAGAGAGACGATTTTAAAACTTAAAGTCCCTGGCGAACATATCGTTTCAAGTGGGATTTGTGCTTTTGCTGTTGGTTTGAAGTTTGGCGTGCCTGTTTCATTGATGAAGAAGGCGCTTCAGTCGTATAAACCATTTTCAAAGAGAATGGAAGTTTTAAAAGTTAGAGGCATAACTATAATTAACGACACTTATAATGCGAACCCTGATTCTGTTATAATGGCGCTGAAAACACTTTCGCAAATGAAATGTTCAGGCAAGAAGATAGTTGTACTTGGTGATATGCTTGAGCTTGGTTCGTATAGTAGAACTGCTCATGAGGAAATAGGACGGAAGGTTGCGGAATTTGGAATTGATTACTTTTTCGCTTATGGTGAAGCGATGAGAGACGCTTATAAAGTCGCCTCTGATGTTTTAAAACATGCTATGCATTTTAGTGATAAGGATTTGCTTGTGTATCATATCTTTGAGGTGGCGGAAAAGGGTGATATTATTTTGGTTAAAGGTTCAAGAGGTATGATGATGGAGCAAGTTGTTGAGAAATTTATAAATAAAATCAGGAGCTAAATGCTTTATTATCTTTTTGACTGGCTAAATAAGAAGTATGCTCCGCCCGGGTTTGATGCTTTTAGGTTCATAACTTTTAGAAGTGGGCTTGCGGTTTTGACCTCGCTTATAATTTGTTTTTGGCTTGGTCCGAAGATAATTAATAAGTTGAGAGAGCTTCAAATCAAGGAGACGGTGAAAGAAAATGGACCCGAAAGGCATAAGGAAAAAGCTGGGACTCCAACGATGGGTGGGTTGATAATCCATCTTGGTATTCTCGTCCCTGTTCTGCTTTGGGGTGACTTAAAGAACATATATGTTTGGTTGGCGATACTTGTCACTGTTTGGCTTGGGATTGTTGGTTTTATTGATGATTATTTGAAAGTGGTGAAGAAACTACCTAAGGGTTTAATAGCAAGATATAAACTCATAGGACAGACAAGCATAGGTTTAATTGTTGGTGTTATACTTTACAATTCGCCTGAATTTGATGGGATTGAGACGCTTACGACCCTGCCATTCATAAAGAATTTGAACTGGGACTATCTTTATTGGTGGGTTTATATTCTCGTGATCGTTTTTATAATAACTGCGACATCAAATGCTGTTAATTTAACGGATGGTCTTGATGGTCTTGCGATTGGGACGGTTGGTATTTCGGCTTTGACATTGACAGTTATGGCATATGTATCAGGGCATATTGAATTTAGCAGGTATTTGAGCATAATTTATCTTCGTGGTTCGGGTGAGCTTGTGGTTTTTCTTTCGGCACTTGTTGGGGCATCGCTTGGTTTCCTTTGGTTTAATGCCTATCCGGCGCAGGTCTTTATGGGAGATACTGGCTCGCTTGCCCTTGGTGGAATAATTGGCGCTGTTTCTGTGATGATAAAAAAAGAGCTTTTGCTTCCTGTTTTCGGCGGTATTTTCGTCATTGAAACTTTGAGTGTTATAATACAACGGCTTTATTTCAAGTATACAAAGCGAAAGTATGGTCAAGGTCGCAGGGTTTTCAAAATGGCACCGCTTCATCATCACTTTGAACTTCTCGGCTGGGCTGAGCCAAAGATCGTCATAAGATTTTATATCGTTGCGATTATATTCGCAATTTTGAGTTTGGTCACATTTAAAATCAGGTGATTTTTATGATTGAGCGAGAGAAAAATATCAAAGAAAAAAAGGTAAGTGTAATTGGCGGAGCAAGGAGTGGTCTTGCTGTTGCAAAACTTTTGAAAAAACTCGGCGCTGATGTTTTCATAAGCGATATGAAAAAGATTGAGGAGATAAAATATGTGAGGTTTACAACCAGTGAGCTTGATTCGCTCGGTATAAAGTATGAATTCGGCGGACACAGTGATAGGGTTTTTGACTGTGATTTTATTGTTATAAGTCCGGGTGTTCCATCAAATGCTGATGTTATAGTTAAGGCGAAAAATATGGGAATTAAAGTGTTAAGCGAAATTGAAGTTGCTTCTTGGTTTTGCAAAGCTCCGATTGTAGCTGTCACCGGGACAAATGGGAAAACCACGACGACTAGTTTGATAGGGTTCATTTTTAGAAACGCTGGTTTTAGGACAATAGTTGCTGGAAATATCGGCTCGCCATTTTCGGATTTTGTCTTTGATGCGGATGAAAAGAGCGTCGTCGTGCTTGAGGTTAGCAGTTTTCAACTTGACCATATTGAGACATTCAAGCCAAGGGTTGCGGTTCTTTTGAATATAACGCCGGACCATCTTGACAGATATGCTTCTTTTGGGGACTATATACTCTCAAAGTTTAGGATTTTCAAAAATCAAAAGGGCGACGATTTCGCCGTTTACAATTACGATGATGAGATAGTTCAACCGTATGTTGAGAGTTTGAATCTTGTTAAAATGCCCTTTAGCGTCGTGGAGAGGTTACCTGTGGGGGCGTTCATTGATGAAGGTTATATTGTTTTAAAGTTTGAAAACAAAGAAAATAGAATCATCAAAATGGGAGAGCTTAAAATTAGGGGAATTCATAATGTCTACAATTCGCTTGCTGCAGCTCTTGCAGCGAGGGCGATGGAGGTTAAAGATGAGATAATAAGGGAGAGTTTAAAGGCCTTTGAGGGGGTTGCACATCGGCTTGAGTTTGTAAGGGAGATAAACGGTGTTAAGTTCATAAATGATTCAAAGGCGACGAATGTGAATTCGCTCTGGTATGCGCTTGAAAGTTTTGATGAGCCTATAATTCTGATCGCTGGCGGAAGGGACAAAGGAAACGATTATTCAAAAGTTTATGACCTGGTGAAAAGAAAAGTCAAGTTGATAGTTGCGATAGGTGAGTCAAAGGAGAAAATTTACAATGAGTTTAAAACACTCACCAGTGTCGTCAAGGCAAATTCCATGGAGGAGGCAGTTAAGATATCTTTTGAAAACGCAAGTCCAGGTGATGTTGTTCTTCTTTCGCCTGCCTGTGCGAGTTTTGATATGTTTGAGGATTATGAACATCGTGGAGAAGTTTTTAAAAAATTAGTGAATGAACTTTGATGCGATCACCTGAGCAAAATATTGATAGAATATTGCTCGGAAGCGTGATAATTTTGATAATAATTGGGATTTGGCTCGTTTTCTCAGCGACGATTTATCTTGCTGATTTAAAGTATAAGTCAGCTTTCTACTATCTTGAAAGACACATACTTCGCAGTGCGCTTGGTCTTCTTGTTATGATTTTGCTTATAGCTTTGCTTGATTATAGAAAACTGCGTGAATATGCGTTTTTAATCTTCGGTGTGGCCGTTATTTTGATGGTTTTGACTTTAATTTTTGGGGGCAAGAGGTGGCTTAAAATCGGTCCGCTTATACTTCAACCATCGGAGTTTGCGAAACTTGCTATGCTAATTTATCTTGCTCATCTTGTTGAAAAGAACCGTGAGAGGTTGGGCAGTTTTAAACTTGGGTTTTTACCTTTAATTTCTGTTGTTTTTCTCGTTTCTGCTCTGACGCTTGTACAGAAAAGTTTCACGATGTCGTTTTTGATTTTTATTTCTGGTTTGTTTTTAATTTATTTTGGCGGTGCGAGATTTAGGCATATTGCAATTGTTTTAATTGCAATGGTCCCGCTTGGGGTTTTTGCGGTTCTTCTTGAACCGTATAGAGTAAAAAGATTGCTTTCTTATTTTGGCGAGGGTATGCCGTATCAAACGATGCAATCTTTAATAGGGCTTGGCAATGGTGGTTTGTTTGGCGTTGGACCAGGGCACAGCAGACAAAGGGAGCTTTTTTTACCGCTTGCTTATAACGACTATATTTTTTCAATACTCGGTGAAGAGTATGGATTTATAGGTGCCCTTTTTGTCCTCTTTATATTTTTTGTGATTTTTTACCGTGGTTTTAAAATAGCGGAATCCGTTTATGATGACTTCGGCAAGCTTCTTGCAAGTGGGATTACATTTATGATTTTTTTGACGACACTTGTTCATATCGGCGTTGCCCTTGGTTTGCCAGCGACTGGAATCCCTTTGCCGTTTATAAGTTACGGTGGCAGTTCCATGATTGCGAATTGTATAGCTGTTGGAATTTTACTTAACATTTCAAAGCAAACTAAAACTTTAAAGCGATGAGGATAATGTTTGCTGGTGGAGGAACAGGTGGACATATTTTCCCCGGAATAGCGATTGCAGATGCAATTATGAAACTTGAACCGAAAGCGGAAATTTTATTTGTGGGAGCAAAGGGAAAAATTGAGGAAAGAGCTGTCCCGAAAGCAGGATATAAGTTCAAATCAGTTTGGATTTCTGGGTTTGTTCGCAGTTTTGATGTGAAAAATGTTTTGTTCCCTTTAAAACTTATAGTGAGTTTGGTTCAGTCGTTTATCTTGATAAGGAAATTTAAACCAAACGTTGTTGTTGGAACGGGTGGATATGTGAGTGGTCCGGTTGTTTTTGTTGCTTCGGTGCTTGGGATACCGACTTTGATTCAAGAGCAAAATAGTTACCCTGGTGTGACGACGAGGTTTTTAACTCATTTTGTGGATGAGGTTCATTTGAGTTTTGAATCAGCAAGAAAATATCTCAAAGGTAAAGCAAGAGTTTTTGTTTCGGGAAATCCAGTTCGTAGTAGTTTGAAAATTTATCCAAAGGAAGATGCGGTTAGATATTTTGGGCTTGATCCTAAAAGAAGAACATTGTTTGTTTTTGGAGGTAGTTCTGGTGCGAGGTCTATAAATGAAGCAATGCTTGAAATTTTAGATGAAATCCTTGAAAGAGGGATACAGGTTATATGGCAAACGGGAGCTTTTGATTATGAGAGAATTAAACTTGCATGTGGAGGGAAGGACGAGGTCAAGGTTTTTAAATTTATTGATGAGATTGATCGGGCTTATTCTGCGTGCGATCTTGTGCTTTGTAGGGCTGGGGCAACAACAATAGCAGAGATAACTTATTTTGGGGTGCCTGCAATTCTTGTCCCGTATCCATTTGCGACGGCGAATCATCAATTTGAAAATGCGAGGGTTCTTTTTGAATCGGGCGCAAGCGAACTTTTATTGGATACTGAATTGAAGATGAAGTTGAGGGAGAAAATTTTTAATTTGCTTAATGACGAGGAAAGATTGGAGAAAATGCGTCAAAAGGTCAGGGAGTTTGCTAACCCGGATGCTGGAGTTAGAATTGCGAAGTCAATTTTAAAATTAGCTGGGAGAGATGATGTTTAGAAGCGTGAAGAAAATACATTTCATTGGTATCGGTGGAATTGGAATGAGCGGTATCGCCGAGATTTTGCTTGATCAGGGTTTTGGTGTCACTGGTTCAGATAAACAACTTTCTGAGATAACGGAGCGACTTGAGAAGCTCGGGGCGAAAATTTATGAAGGGCACTCACCTGAACATATTGAGCCAGATGTTGATGTTGTGGTTTATTCGTCAGCAATTAAAATGGATAATCCTGAGGTTCAAGAAGCCATCAGGCGGAAGATTCCTTTGATAAGGAGGGCTGAGATGTTGGCTGAGTTGATGCGCCTTAAGTATGGGATTGGTATCGCTGGGACGCATGGGAAAACGACAACCACATCAATGGTTGGGCTTATTTTGATTGAGGGTGGTTTTGACCCGACTGTTATAGTCGGAGGTGTGTTAAGGGACCTTGGTGGAACTAACGCACGCCTTGGGCATGGCAATTTTATAGTTGTTGAAGCCGATGAATTTGATCGTTCTTTTCTTCAACTTACACCGACAATTGCTGTCATAACCACTCTTGAACCCGAACATCTGGATTGTTACGGAAGCGTTGAAGAATTGAAGAATGCTTTTATTGATTTTGCTAACAAAGTCCCATTTTATGGTTTCGTTGTTTTGTGCCTTGATGAGCCAATGATTCAAGACATAATACCGAAGATAAAGAAAAAGATCGTTACTTACGGTTTGAATGCTCAGGCAGATGTTCAAGCAATTGACCCGGAGTTCAGCGGTAGGAAAGCGTCATATACATTGATTTACAAAGGCAAAGATTACGGCAGAATAAATTTACAAGTTCCAGGGATTCATAACATCAAAAACTCACTTGCTGGGATTGCTGTTGGGATGGAACTTGGGATAGAGTTTGAAAAGATTAAAAAAGCGGTTGAGAGGTTCAGAGGTGTTTACAGGAGATTTGAAATAAGGGCGGAGGTGAATGGAATAATAGTTGTTGACGATTACGCACATCATCCGACAGAAATAAGGGCAGTTCTACAAGCAGCAAAGGATGGATGGAAGAGAAGAGTTGTTGCGGTTTTTCAGCCACATCTTTATTCACGCACGAAGGATTTTTATCTTGATTTCGGGCGTTCATTTTTCAATGCTGATGTGTGTGTATTAACGGATGTTTATCCAGCGCGGGAGGAGCCGATTGAGGGAGTGTCAGGTAAATTGATAGCGGATGCAGCGAGGGATTTCGGACATAAAGATGTCCATTATGTTCCTAACAAGATGAAGCTTGCTGATTATGTTTTGGGTCTTGTTAAATCAGGTGATATGGTGATTTTCATGGGCGCGGGTGATATAACGAAAATTTGTGGTGAATTTATAAAGAAACTTGAATCTCTCAGAAATGATTGACCTCGGGCAGATAAGAGAAATAGTCAGTGGTAAGATTTTGCTCAATGAACCGCTCGCAAAGTATACGACTTTTAAAATTGGTGGTCCAGCTGACATCTATGTTGAGCCGATGAACATCAATGAGCTTTTAAATCTTTTGAGATACCTTGACGATAGAGAGATTGATTTTGTGGTTCTCGGGAATGGAAGTAATGTTTTGATAAGTGATGATGGCTTCAGAGGCGCTGTGATAAATCTTGAAGCGGGGTTTAATTTTGTTAAGGAGGAAAGTGGATGTGTTGTAGCTGGTGCGGGCATCAAATTGGCGAGGTTCGTTGATTTCTGTGTGGAAAACGGTTTGCGCGGTGTTGAAATGCTTGCGGGAATTCCCGGAACCCTCGGCGGAGCGATAATAATGAACGCCGGCGCTTATTCAGGTGAAATATCGGATTATCTACTTGATGTTGAAGTGATAAGAAATATGAAACTTGTGCGACTTAAAAAAGAGGAGTGTGGTTTTGGCTATAGGACTTCAAATCTGACAAATGATATCGTCATCCAAGCGAGATTTAAGTTTCCCCCGGGGGATGTTGAGGAGATGAAAAAAATAAGGCGTGAGATTTTGTTGAAGAGGAATAAATCTCAGCCAGTTGATTTCCCGAACGCTGGAAGTATATTTAAGAATCCTCCCGGGGATTATGCTGGAAGATTGATTGAAAAAGCCGGGTTAAAGGGAATTTGTATCGGTGATGCTCAAATTTCCGAAAGGCATGCAAATTTCATAATCAATAAAGGTAACGCAAAAGCAATTGATGTCCTTGAGTTGATAAAACTTGCTCAAACAAAGGTTTACGAAAAGTTTGGGATAAAACTTGAACTTGAGGTTAGATTGATCGGTTTTAAAGAAAGTGAAATTGTAGAACTTTTATGAGGTTGAACGAAAGAGAAATAAAGCTTTGGCAATTTTTGGTGTTTGTGTTCTTTCTTTTGCCTTTAGTTTTAGGTGCGATAAATTGGCGAGATAAAAGAGTTGTGAACAAGATTATCGTAAAAGGAAACAAGGTGCTTTCATCGGAGAAAATCGTTAAGCTTGCTGGTGTTAAGCTTGGGGAGCGCATCGTTGAATTGAATCTTTCTGAGTTGAGAGGAAGAATTGAGAAACACAAGTTTATAAGGTTTGCAGATGTTTATACTAACTTGCCCGATGTGATTTTCATTGAAGTTGTTGAAAGAGAGCCGATAGCGATGTTTACGAGCAAAGGTAAAATTTATTTCGTTGATTTGGAAGGTGTTGTAATTCCAGCTGAAGAAGTTGGTCGGTTGTTTTCTGTGCCGTTTCTAGGTGAAATTGAAAGACCGGTTGCAAATGTTAATTTTGATTCAACAGGGTTGCGCAAATGTTTTGAACTGTTGAAAATAGCACTTGAGAAAAGAGCTTATGAATTGATTTCTGAGTTGAGGGTTAAAAATGGAGAGATTGTGCTATTAACTACTGATGGCGCTGTTCCTGTTTTTCTTGGGGACGATGAATTTGATAGAAAGTTTGTTTATTTGAGGGAATTTTGGAAGCAAGTTGTTTTGAAGAGAGGTTATCCGTCTTATATTGACCTTAGATATAGCGGTAGCATTTTTGCAAAGTTTGATTCAAAAAATTAAAATGATGTTTTATGTCACATATAATTGTTGGACTTGACATAGGGACGAGCAAAGTTTCAGCGCTTATAGCTTCGCTTGAGGGAAATGGCAATGTCAATATTCTCGGTTTGGGTAAAAGTCCATCGTCTGGACTTTTGCGCGGTAGCGTTGTTAATATTGAGACGACATCGCGGTCAATTCGCGAGGTTATTAGCCTTGTTGAGAATCAATCCGGGGAGAAGGTTCATAGCGTTATAGTTGGGATTGCTGGGAACGAGGTTCAGGGTTTTACGAGTAAGAGTATGATAACGACCCGTGCTCCAAATCATGAAATAAAAAAGGAAGATATCAAGCGTTTGATAGATGATGCCAAACAGGTTCGCTTGCCTTCAGATAGAGTTATCTTGCATGTTTTACCGCAGGAATTCATAGTTGACGGGATAGAGGGGATTAAGGACCCTGTCGGGATGACGGGGATTAAGGTTGAGGCGATAGTTCACATCGTGACGGCTCATATAACCCCAATTGATAACATACGAAGGAGCGTCAACCGAGCAGGTCTTGAAGTTGAATTAATTGCTTTTGAACCGCTTGCCTCATCTTATTCGGTTTTAAGCGAGGAAGAAAAGGAAATTGGCGTTGCTTTGATTGATATTGGAGCTGGAACTACGGATGTGGCTGTGTTTGAGGATGGAATAGTAAAATACACCGGCTCTTTGCCTATTGCTGGAAATCAGATAACAGACGATATAAGGAAAGCATTCGGTATCCAGAGGGACGAAGCAGAACGTTTAAAAATCACTGAGGGGTATGCGTATCAAAACTCAATAGTAGAAGACAAAAGGATAATCGTCCAGGGTTTGGGTGGGAGGAAACCACTTGAAATAAGCAGAAGTATATTGTGTAATGTAATTCAGCCGAGGGTGGAGGAGATATTTGAACTTCTTTACAAGGAACATTTAAAGAAATCAGGCTACATCAAGTCACTTTCCGCTGGGATTGTTCTTACTGGAGGGAGCGCTTTGTTGAAGGGTATAGTTGAGCTTGCGATGGATAAATTTGAGATGTCAGTTCGTATTGGAATACCGACGGGATTTTCTGGAGGTTTGGTTCAAGAGGTTCAAAACCCGATATATGCTACTGTTGCGGGTCTTGTTTTGTATAAAGTTGAGGAGATTAAAAAGGGGTATCTTTCGTCTGATGGTGGGTTTAGGGAACCGTTGAAAAGAATATGGGAATTTCTGAAGTCAATCTTTCGGTAAAAATAAAAATTATCAGGGAGGTTTATATGATAACATTGGCTGATTCATCGGAAAGAGCTGAGTCAACATTAGCCAAGATAAAAGTTGTAGGTGTTGGCGGTTGCGGTTGCAATTCTGTTAAGATGATGGCTTTAAAAGGTGTGCCGTTAAATGTTGAACTTATCGCTGTGAACACGGATGCTCAATCCCTTGACGGAATTGATAGCGAGCTCGGAATAAAAAAGATTTATGTCGGGAGTAAAAAGCTTGGTGCTGGAGCTAAACCTGAAATCGGACAAAAAGTTGTTGAGGAGGCAAGCGCGAGGATTGAAGAGGTTCTCTCCGGGGCGGACCTTGTGTTTGTAACCGCTGGGCTTGGCAAAGGTACCGGGACAGGAGGTGCACCTGTTGTAGCTAATATCGCAAAGTCACTTGGGGCTTTGGTCATTGCGGTTGTTTTCACCCCGTTTAGAAATCAAGGTAAAAGAGCACTTCAGATCGCTGAAGAAGGGCTTAAAAATCTCAAAGAGGTTTCTGATACCGTCATAGCCATAAGTAATGAAAAATTGCTCAACAGTGTTGGCAAACAAGATATTCAAGAGGCATTTGATTTCGGGAATGAAGTGCTTTACAATGCTGTCAAAGGCATAACCGACATAATAAGTAAACCTGGGCTTGTAAATGTTGATTTCATGGATATCAAAACAGTGATGAGTGACACTGGGAATGCCTTGCTTGGAACTGGAATTGCAAGGGGTGAGCACAGGGCAATTGAAGCAACGCAAAAAGCAATTTCTCACCCGCTTGTTGAAGGTGTGTCAATTGACGGAGCTAAAAATGTTCTAATTAACATTGTCGCAGGCAAGCTAAGTTTGACTGAAGTGGACGAGGCAATTAAAGTGATCACTGATAGAACAGGCGATGATATAAACTTAATTTATGGCGTTGTTAAAGACGAAACAATGGGCGATGATTTTATGGTCACAGTTATAGCAACTGGGATGGATACCGTTAGCGTTTCGCCCAAAAAAACTCCATTAGCGCCAAGAAGGGTGACCCCCGTTTATGATATTGACGATGAAAGAATAGATTACAAAGAGACAGAAATTAAAAGACCGGCATACTTGCGCAAAGGGATAATGATTGAAAGTAAGGGAGAAGCCAGTGATCTTGATAATAGAAAGACACCGGAAGCAAAACCACCATTTTTGAGAAATGTAATGGATTGAGATGAAATATTAAAAGGGATAAAGTTATGAAATTTACAATTGAGGAAATCAAAGATAGATTAAAGCGTTTAGAAGGTTGGGCTTACGATGAGCAAGGTGATAGGATTTGGCGTGAGTTTAAGTTTAAAAATTTTCGTGAGGCGATGGCGTTTGTTTTAAAAGTGGCGTTTGAGTCGGAGAAAGTTGATCATCATCCTGACATTTTAATTGAATATAATCGGGTTAAAATTTATTTGCGGACTCATAGTTTGAACGGTGTGACAGAGAAAGATTTCAATCTTGCTGAAAAAATTGAGGGGATTTTTGGGGCGGGTTGATAAATCCCTTGATTTTTTTTAAATTTAGGGGAATACTTGAAAACAAACTTTGTGAAGCTTGATGAAGGCACTTATTGCAAGCGGGGGAAGGGGAACCCGTCTTAGACCTTTAACCCACACTCAGAATAAACATTTAATACCGATAGCTAACAAACCAATGCTTCATTATGCGATTGAGACAGTGGCTGAAGCGGGTATAAAGGAGATTGGTATAGTTCATAATGCGGATAGCGATGAGGTCCCAAAAGCCATAGGTGATGGGAGTCGTTGGGGAGTCAAGATAACTTACATACCTCAGGAAGCACCACTTGGGCTTGCGCATGTTGTTTTGATAGCTGAAGATTTCATCGGGGATGATAAATTCGTTTTTTATCTTGGGGATAATATGTTCGTTGGTGGAATAAAAAAGTTTGTTGAGGAGTTTGAAAAAAATCATTACAATTGTTTTTTAACCCTCGCAAAGGTGAAAGACCCACAGAGGTTTGGTGTTCCTGAAATAGTTGATGGTAAAATTGTCAGAATTGAAGAGAAACCGAAAACTCCGAAAAGTAATTTTGCGGTTGCTGGAATTTATTTTTACGACAGTTCAATTTTTGAAGCCGTTAAAAATATAAAACCAAGTTGGCGTGGTGAACTTGAAATATCAGATGCGCATACATACTTGATTGAGAAAGGTTATAAAGTCGGCTACGCAGAGATAACCGGTTGGTGGAAGGATACAGGAAAACCCGAGGATTTGCTTGAAGCGAATCGCCTTGTTTTAGATTCTCTTGAAGCCAGGATTGAGGAAAATGTTGAAGTTGATCAAAGCACGAAAATTGAAGGAAAAGTTATACTTGAGAGGGGTGCAAAGGTTAAAAACAGCATAATCCGAGGTCCAGCTATCATTGGGAAAAGTTGTATAATTGAGGGAAGTTATATCGGTCCTTATACCTCTATTGATGAGGGCAGTTTCGTTCTTAACAGTGAAATTGAATATAGCATAGTGATGAAGAATTGCAAAATTTTGAATGTGGGAATAAGAATTGAGAGTAGTTTGCTTGGTAATGATGTTGAGATAGTTGAGGCGGTTGGGAAGCCCAGAGTTCATAAATTTATGATCGGCGATCAATCAAGAATAGAGATAGCGTGGTGATATGGGAAAAGAGGAGTTTTTGAAGAAGAGAGCGATGGAATTTTACAAATTAGCCCGAAGAAATTTTGAAGATGGTTTTTATAATATCAGCGCTTTTGAAATTGAACAAGCATGCCAACTTTATCTTAAATATATCCTTTTCAAGAAAGCTGGTGATTATCCGAAAGTCCATTTTTTGACGATATTGCTTGAGGAATTACACAAAGCGATCGGCGATATCAGAATAAAGGAATTTTTGAAAGAGAATACCCTTGCATTTCAAAGTATGGAAAGTGCTTATCTCTCGTTAAGGTATCTTGGTAAGGAATACAATCGTGATGAAGTTGAATCGCTTTTGGATTTCGCCGATAAACTAGTGAAATTTTTGGGGGAAGTGGCAAATGAAAAGCTTTTATGAAATAGTCCTTGAGGAAGCACGGGAGAGGAAAGAATATCTTGAGAATTATTTGATATATGCGCGCGAGATTAAAGAAAGAGCAAAAAAATTGCTTGGAGATGTAAAGGTTTTCGTTTTCGGCTCTGTTGTCAGCGAAGATTACAACCCTATGAGCGACATTGACATTTTGATAATCTCGGATAGTGTCCCTGATGGAGCGATTGAACAGGCGAAAATAAAGGTTTTGCTTACAGAGGGCTTCAAGCCAGGCGTTTTTCAAATTCATCTGGCAAAACCGGATGAATATGAAAACTGGTATAAAAATTTCGTCAAATGTAAAGTTGAAATTTAAAAGTAATTGGAGGGAGAAATGTATCAAAACATTTTATTTGAGGTCAAAGACAAAATCGCTTATGTTACAATTAACAGACCTGAGAAATTAAACGCCTTAAATTTCCAGACGATGTCCGAGTTAAGGGATGTTTTTATAAGGATTAAAAATGATGATGACATTTACGCAGTCATCATTACTGGTGCTGGGGAAAAAGCCTTTGTTGCTGGTGCAGATATTTCTGAACTTAACAAACTTGATGCTGTCACCGGTCGTGAATTCGCAGAGCGTGGGCAGGAAATTTTCAACTTAATTGAAAACCTTGGAAAACCAGTCATCGCTGCTGTGAATGGATACGCTTTGGGAGGTGGGAGTGAACTTGCTTGGGCTTGTCATTTTAGAATTGCAGCAGAAAACGCGGTTTTCGGTCAACCCGAAATTGACCTCGGGATAATCCCCGGATATGGTGGGACACAACGACTGACACGACTCGCTGGTAAGACGAAAGCGATGGAACTCATCCTGACGGGTAGAAGATTTACAGCAAAAGAAGCTTATGAAATGGGGGTCGTAAATAAAGTCGTCCCTCTATCAGAGCTTATGAAGGAGGCGGAAGAACTCGCAAAGGCGCTTGCATCAAAACCGCAAATCGCGGTTCGTATGGCGATCAAAGCTGTTAATATGGCTTATGAAACAACTTTAACAGATGGGTTACATCTTGAAGCAACACTCTTCGCTATATGCTGTGGAACGGAGGACTTTAAAGAGGGAACATCTGCATTCCTTGAAAAAAGAAAGCCCGTCTTCAAGAATAAATGAAAAAAATCATTGACCTGAATGGAGAATGGGAGTTTAAGGTCTGTTCTGAAAGTTTTATTCCAGATGAATTAAAACGAAAACTTTTTAACTGGCAAGTCGCATTTGTCCCAGGAGTTGTGCACCTTGACCTTTTAAGGAGTGGTTTAATCCCCGATCCATTTTTTGAAACAAATGAAAATCTCGTTCAATGGGTTGATAAAGTTGATTGGGTTTACAGGAAAAGATTTATCGTTGATTTTGATTTCTCTGACTTTCATTCAGTAAAGCTTACCTTTGAAGGGCTTGACACAGTTGGAACTGTTAAGTTGAATGGCTTGGAAATTGGCTCGTTTGAAAATATGTTCATTTCGTATTCTTTTGATGTAAAGGGAAATTTAAACCAAGGGGAGAACGAAGTTGAGGTTGTTTTTAAAGCGCCAACTTTTGTCGCGAAAGAGCTTGAAAATAAATATGGGAAGTTGCTAGTTGAACTTGCTTCCCACAGGGTTTATCTAAGAAAGGCACAGTATTCATTTGGCTGGGATTGGGGACCGATATTAACAACATCCGGGATTTGGAAGCCGGTTTATATTGAATTTTTGAAGTTTGCAAGGATAAAGAATGTTTGGTTCAAAACCGTTTCAATATCAAGTTCAAAGGCTGATATTTTTACAGAGATTGAGATTGAAAAATTTACCGATGATGATATTGATTTAGTTCTTACGGTTTTGTCCGAAGGCGAAAAAATTTATGAGAGAAAATTTGTTCAGAAAGGAGGGGATAGGGTAAGGGGACATAGATTTGAAATTTATGAGCCGAGATTATGGTTTCCAAGTGGTTATGGGGAGCAGGCACTTTATAACGCGGTCGTTGAAATTTTTAAAGGTGGAGAGTTGATTGATAGAGTGGAGAAAAAGTTTGGGATAAGAACGGTTCGCTTGATTCAGGAAAAAGATGAGGACGGTGAAAGTTTTATATTTGAGGTAAACGGAGAGAAAATCTTCTGCAAAGGGGCAAATTGGATTCCGGCGGATAGTTTCTTGCCAAGAGTTAGAAAAGATGATTATGATAAACTACTTGAGATGGCAAAGGAAGCAAACCTAAACATGCTTAGGGTTTGGGGTGGCGGGATTTATGAAGATGACTACTTTTATGAAAAGTGTGATGAACTTGGCATAATGATATGGCAGGATTTTATGTTTGCGTGTGCAAGTTATCCTGAATTTCAAGAGTTCATTGAAAATGTCAAAAATGAAGCAATACAAGTCGTCAAGCGCTTGAGGAATCACCCGTCAATAGTAATTTGGTGCGGGAACAATGAAAACGAGTGGATATGGGTTGATAAAACCGGGAAATCTCCAGATGAAATGCCAGGGGCAAGTATTTTTAACGAGATTTTACCATCCGTTTGCGATTCATACGATGGAACAAGACCTTATTGGCGAAGCTCACCCTGGGGGAAGAATTACCCAAATTCTGAGACCGATGGGAATCATCATCAATGGAAGGTTTGGAGCGGTTGGCTTGATTATAAAAATTATGAATTTGTCAAGGCAAGATTTATAACCGAGTTTGGTTTTCAAAGCCCGCCCCATGTGAAGACTTTAAATGAAGTTATAAAGCCGGAGAATAGAGATTTTAATTCACCCTCAATCCACCATCGCAATAAACAAGTTGAAGGTATTGAACGACTTTTCAGATTTTTAATTGCTCATCATAAAGTTGTTTCTGATTTTGAAGAGCTAATTTATAGGATGCAGTTAAACCAGGCGGAAGCGATAAAATTTGCTGTTGAAAATTGGCGGGTAAGAAAATTTAAAACTTCGGGGACAATTTTCTGGCAGTGGAACGATCCTTGGCCTGTGATAAGTTGGTCAGCAATTGATTATAAGAGGAGACCGAAAGCGTTGTATTTCTTCGCAAAAAAATTTTTCAGCCCAGTTCTGTTAGTGATTAAAAAAGTTGAGGATAGAGCGCAAATTTTTATCGTTAATGATTTGCTGAACCCTATCTCGTGTGGGGTTATAATCAAGACGATGACGACGAGAGGGGAGGTGAAATTTTTTAGTAAGTTTAATGCCAGCGTTAGGGGAAACGATGTCGCTTTGGCTTTAGATGTCCCTTTAAGTGAATTAAAGGTTGAAGATTTTAAAACGGATTATATCTATGCAAAGCTTGAAGTGGACGGCTCGGTCATAGCTGAAAATTCACTTTATTTGACCGAGCCGAAGTTTCTAAAACTTAAAAATCCTGGTTTGAGGTATAAACTCATTAAATCAGACGAGGAAACGCTCACATTAAGAATTACATCAAGCGGTCTTGCGAAATCCGTTTTCATAAACTTTGAAAACGGTGATGACATTTGGCTTAGCGATAACTTTTTTGATGTTCACCCATCCGCGACGGTTGAGATCAAAGTTAAATCAAATAAAAGTGTCGCCGAGTTGTTGAGGTCTCTTCGGATAAAGTATTTGACCTAAAATTTAATTTACAAAGCCAAACGAGCTTGGGATTACTCCAACTTGAAATTTTTTTATGAACTTACCGCTTAAATCGTAGACATAAACTTCACCTTTCCGGACATAATCTTTTGCATCGGCGCAATATAAAAGTTTGTTCAAGATATCAATCCCAAGGGAATAGAAATTTCCTTCTATGAAGTTTTCTTGAATTTCTTTCGTTGAAAGGTTTATCCTTGCGATATTTCCGTCTTTTATCGTATAAGCAAAGCCCTCTAAAATGACGAGTCGTGAGGGATGACCACCAACTATTATTGAATCAACGATGTTGTCAGTTGTGATGTCAATAGCGAACATTTTCCCGTATGTATCATCATCTGGGTTTTGCCAGTCACCGTATGAACCATAACATAAAACCCACAGGCGATTTTTGCTTTCCTCTAATGCGAAAGCATCAGGACCATCGTGAAGTTTAATTTCTTTTATGACTTTATCGGTTTGGGGATTTATCACTGAAACTCGGTTATCGTAACCGAAGCCAGAGTTAGCGACATAAATTTTACCATTTATGGAGAAAATCCCCGTCGGATTGTTTCCGACTTTCAAAGTGTCAATTAAAACCGAACCAGTGTTAACATCTATCACAGTGACGGCATTTCTATATAAGTTCGTTACATATCCCTTTGTCCCCCAAATTGCAATTTTATATGGGCTTGCGTTTGGAGTTAATATGGTCCTTAGCCATTTATGTGTAATTGGTTCTATGACTTCAATTTTATCAGAGTTATTCACAACGATGTAAACTCTATTTCCTGCTATAACGATGTCATTTCCTGTATCCCCAAGGTTTCTACCGTTGACCTGATAAAAAACATCTTCGTATACAAGATTTGAATCCGGGATGTAATAGCTTAGTGTTGAATTGTTGCGTCCGAAATTCCCCTCATTTAGAATATATACACCTTTTAGCTTCGGTGTTTCTGAAGTCAATGGTTCACTTTTTTTGCAGCTGTTCAGACTTAAAAGCAAAATGATTGAGAGCACGAGAAACGATTTTAGAGGCTTCATTTCTAATCTCCTTTTTAGTTTTTGTTTTTTCTTTTTAATCCAGATGTGATTTCAAAGAAGAAACTCCGCAGTGGCATAGGATAGCCGATCATTGTCTCATAATTTTCATTTAGCAAATTCTTAACAGAGAATTTCGCTTTGCCGAAGAAGAACCCAATTTCATAGTTGAAGCCACAGGATAAATCAACCACATAATACGGATTGAGCCATCTATCATTTGTTTCGCTTGTGTATCTTAAGCCAGTATAATTTACTTGTGAGATGAAAAAGAAATTACCGAGTTCAACTTCAAGTTTGAGGTTGCCCGTTGATTTTGGGATGTAAATGAGGTATTTATTTTGTGTTTCGTCGTCTTGCGTTCTTTTATTGCGTCTTATACTTTCAAGGATTGAAAAATTCCCGGCGATGTTTATGAGTTTCAGAAGTTTCATCTCGCCAGCGAATTCAATTCCCCTTGAATTTACTTCATCAATGTTTATGGGTCTCCATATTGATTGATTTTCACGCGAAGGTAACCAAACAATTCTGTTAGTTATGTTTATGTTGAAAAGTGAAATCTCTAATTTTAGCGAGGGGATTAGGCTTTTTTTAAGCGAGGAGAAAAACACAAAACCAAAGTCAATCCCTTTTGATGTTTCTGACTTCAGATTTTTATTCCCGCTCCCAAGCCAGTAAAGGTCGTTAAATGTCGGCGCGCGAAAACCAGTGCCGTAGGAAAATTTTAAGTTTAAAATCGGATCATCAACGAGCTTAATGTTAAGTCCAGCCCTGTAAACGGTTCTGCTACCAAAATCCGAGAAATAATCGTTTCGTATCATTGGATAAATTTTTATCTCCGGTAAAAATTTTAATTTAAAGTTTCCCTCCGCCCCGATAAATAAGCCGATGTTAAATCTTTTCGCCTTTTCAAATGAATTTCCCTGCGCCAAGCCGAAAGAGGTTTCTATGCCAGATGAGATCAAAAAATTTTGTCTTAACTTGAAAAGTGCGTTCACAAGGTTGGAGTAGAAAAGATTATGGTAATAACTATCAATCCCAGACCCTGCTATGATGATGTCGTTGTTTGTGTATCTGAGGTAAGAGTTTTTGTATAGGAAGTTCATCTTGATTGTTGATTTTGCGGTTGTCTTTAGCGTTGAAATGGATAGTGTTAAGTCCCAGTCAAGTTGACTTGCTGTGCTCGCTGGGTCAAATTTGGTCGTTTGTGAGGGTATCCCACGATTTGAACGCATATAAACGAAAGATAAAGATGTGTTTTGAGCTGAAATGTCAAAATATAAATTTGTGATGCTGAAGTGGGCGTTCTTTCGTCTTAAATTTATCTCATCGTTGCCAATTTTGTACTTGTATTTAAAATCCCCCGAACCGTAACTTCGCGTAAATGAACCAAGATAAGTCAAAGTTCCAAATTCACCCGATATGTTTGAGTTAAACTTCCTATATCCGAAATCCCCACTTCCAACGGTTAACTCAAGGGACTTTCCGAGGTTTTCACCTTTCGTGATTATGTTTATAACTCCGCCGATCGCATCAGCCCCGTAAAGTGAGGATATGTTTGAATGGATCACCTCAACTCTATCAATAATCTCAACAGGGATTAAACTTAAATCAACGATGCCATTTTGATAGCTTGATATTCTCATCCCGTTTAAAAGGAATATGCTATGTTCCGATCCAGTTCCACGAAGTGATATCGTTTTCAACTGGGCTGGCATTCCACCATAATCGCGAATATAAGCCGATGTTAAGTTTTTTAAAATGTCCGAAAAGGAAAGCGTTTTTACTTTTTCTATATCTTCGCTTTTGACGATCTCAACAAAATTTGATACATCAAACGAATTCGTTTCATATCTTGTCGCTGTTACTATTACCTCCCCAAATTTAAATGTCATCGGTTCAAGCGAAATGAAAAGTAGCGTATCGGTGTGAACTCTTATTTCTTTTTCAAATGGTTCATAAGCGATGTGTTTTGCGCTTATTTTGAATATCCCTGGTTTAACTTTGAAGTTGAAGAAACCAATGGTGTCAGAAATTGTTTTTAAATGTGTGCTTTCGCCCTTTATTTCAACCACTGCATCCTTTACTGGGTTTTCATCGGGGTTTATGACATATCCACTTATCTTGACATTTTGAGCCCAGAGGGTCAGTGCGATAAAAATTGATGCGATGATTTTTTTCACGCTTTTTAGATCAAATTAATTTTTCAAAACAAAAAACCCAACCAACTCCCGGAAGAACCGCCGAGAGAAGGTTGGGTTGAAAATTTCAAAAACAAAACTCAAAGATTTTGTTCTTGAATCCTCAACCTTCCCTCGAAGGTCTTGGATTCGCGGGGATTCTGGCAGGTCTCCTGGCTTTCCCGAAGCTCTGGCTTGCCTTCCCATCCCGGATCGGGGACAGTGGCTTTGGCGTTTCAATCACGCCCGCCAGAGCTCAGTTTTTTCGGGATTACAGTTGCGGGGCAGCGCCGGACTTTCACCGGACTTCCCTTTTAATCCCTTGACGGGAACCAGAATCCCATCTGAAAAAGAACGAGATGAAAACCAATGCAAAATATATCAAGGTGAAATTAAAAAGTCAAGTTGAAAGTTTTCTCCATTTTTTTCTCCAAAAAGTCTTTGAAGGTGAGATTTGTCCCCTGAAAAAGCTTAAAGGCAAAAACCTTTGCAAAAAATATAGCAATTGAGTAAATTTTTTTGATGTTGAAATTAAATTTCGTTTTAAAATGCCAGTTAGTGCGAATTTCATAAGGATACTTGAGAGGGTTCAACCAGGGCTTCGCGAAGTGTTTTCGGCTTTGTGGGATGAAATAGTGCAACAAAGAATGGCGACGAAGGATGAATTTAACGAATTGAAGGAAATCGTAAGCGATATATCCGAAAACTTGAAGGGACTTGCTGAGGCACAGAGGAGGACGGAAGAGAGGGAGATAGAAAAGCTTGCGAAAGGGCTTGAATCATTGAGTAGGGAAGTTGGTGAACTTGCTCATATGGTTGAATACCAACTTGAAGATGAAGCTGTGAAAGCACTACTTGAACTTTTGAAAAGGGATTATATTGAAATTGCCCCAGGGAAATATATTGAAGTTAATAGATGGTGAAGAATATATCATTGTGGGTGAAGCAAGGTCAGAGATACATCCCGAAAGAACAGATCAAAATTCTCGTCAATTATCAAGCATCGCCAGTTGTCAAAAAATACGCTGAGGAAAAATTTTTAGCTTTCTTGTGTTCGGGTGTTGAAGTTGGGTTGTACAGTGTCCTTGCTTTTAAATGTATTGTCAACAGATTTATGTGAAATTAAAAACGCTGATCATGTCAAACAGAACTTGGGTGGAAGTTGAGATAATCGTAGCCGAAGAAGCAAAGGATGATATCATTTTAATGGCTGGTGAGCTTGGCTCATCTGGGGTGTGGGAAACGGGAAATTCTTTAAGATGCTACTTCAAGAAGGATGAGTGGCAGAAAGAAAAAGGGGAGATTTTTTTGAGTTTTCTTCGCAGTTTGGAAAAAGAAAATAAAGTTGAATTCGTAGTCAAAGAGCTTCAAGACAAGAACTGGAATGAAATATGGGAAAAATCAATTGAACCAATTGAGGTTGGTGAAAGATTTGTTATAAAGCCAACTTGGAAAAGTTATAATAAGAGTGATAGAATTGTCATCCAAATTGATCCGAAGATGTCGTTTGGAACGGGATACCATGAAACGACGAGGTTGATGCTAAGAGCAATTGAAAAATATATAAAACCAGGAAGTAAGGTTCTTGATGTTGGCACCGGAACAGGGATTTTGGCTATAGCTTCAATAAAACTTGGTGCAAGGGAGGCGGTTGGCGTTGACATTGATGAATGGGCATATGTAAATGCAATTGAAAACGCTCAATTAAACGATGTTAAGGAATGCTTCAAAATTATCCTTGGCTCAATTGAAGATGTCGTGGATAGAGATTTTGATTTTATCCTTGCAAACATAAACAAGAACGCGGTCGTTGGGATGATGAGTTCGTTTTATGATAAGTTGAAAGATGAAGGCATCCTCATAACATCAGGGTATCTTGACTTTGAACAGGGTGACATTGAAGAAAGTTTGAGAACTTTTGAATTTGAAATAATTGATGTCTTCAAAGAAGGCGATTGGATCGCGATTGTATCAAAGAAATGAACTCTTAATATGCGAATCGCATCAATTGATGTTGGTACAAATACATTGCTTCTTTTAATCGCAGATGTAAACGGGGATGAGATATTTCCGATACATAACGAGCAGGTCATTTCAAGATTGGGCAAAGGGGTTGATTCAAGCGGTTTAATACTGAAAGAGGCGTTTGATAAAGTAGTTGATGCGCTTTTGAATTTTAAAGCGAAAGCTCAAAGTTTCAATGTTGAGAAAATAGTTGCTGTCGGAACGAGCGCCCTGAGAGATGCGAAGAATAAAATTGACTTCTTGAAGTTCATAGAACAAAAAACGGGGATAAAAATAAAAGTCATCTCCGGCGAAGAAGAAGCAAAGTTAACTTACCTTGGCGCTGTAAGTGGTCTTAGAGTTAGAAATTCTAAAATAAGCGTCATTGACATTGGCGGTGGCAGTACAGAAATCATTACAGGGGTCGGTTATGGGGTGAAAAAATTTGTTTCGCTTAACATCGGGACTGTCCGATTAACTGAAAAATTTTTGAAGCATTCGCCACCGCTTGATGAAGAAATAAACGAAGTTAGAAATTTCCTCAATGAACAATTTGAAAAAATTGAAAAGGAATTTGACTTTTCTGGTTCAAGGCTTGTCGGAGTTGCTGCGACTGTTACGACGATTGCTTCGTATGATTTGAAACTTGAAAAATACGATGGCGAAAAAGTCAACGGTCATAAAATGACATTTGAAACGATAAGTAAAATTTATGAGACATTCAAAGATTTAAGCGTTGAAGAGATAAGAAAGATACCTCAGGTTTCAAGTGGTAGGGAAGATGTCATCTTTGCGGGGATTTTGATTCTATCTGAATTTATGAGGAAGTTCAATTTTACTGAAATAACCGCAAGCGATAGGGGATTAAGATATGGCGTTATATTTGACTTGATCCGAACAAACTCTTTATAGCTGTTTCAATCTCGTTTAGTTGATATGGTTTTTGTATGTATCTTACATTTGGCTCCATTGCGGTCAGGTTAATCATCATCTTTTCATCGGCGGAGAAACCAGATGTGAATATAACCTTGACATCGCTTTTTATTTGTTTTAATTCTTTAAAGACATCAAAACCATCCATGAATGGCATTATGATATCAAGAATTACGAGGTCAATTTCATCTTTCATATTTTTGTAAATTTTTAGCGCTTCAACACCATTTTCCGCTTGTATGACTTCGTGCCCAAGTTCACCGAGTAAATCGGCAAGCAATATCCTTAAGAATTCCTCATCATCAACCACGAGGATTTTTAATTTTGATTTAGAAGTTTTTAATTGAGCGTTGATTGTTTTTCTTTCTTTTCTTAACACAGGGATGAATATGTTAAAGGAAGTCCCTTGCCCCAGTGTGCTTGATACAGTTATAAAACCGCCGTGATTTTTTATGACACCATAAGCCATAGAAAGCCCAAGCCCGCTTTTTCCAAGCGCTCTTTTCGTTGTGAAAAACGGTTCAAAGATATGTTTTAAAATATCATCGTTCATCCCAATCCCAGTATCAGAGATGCTAATATGAACATACTCACCCGGATTAAAGCCAGGTTCAGTGATTTTATCTTTATCATAGTAACCTTGGGTGGTTCTTATAGTTAAAGTCCCGCCGTTTGGCATCGCTTCAATACCATTTTGAGCGATGTCAATTAAAACTTGTGTGAGCTGTTCACGGTCGCATTCAATTTCAGGAACGCTCGGATCAAGTTCGGTCTTGATTTTTACATTTTCCAAAGGAGGTATTTTTTTCAGGACATCAATTATCATTTCGTTTGGGTTTACAACTGAAACCTTGATTTTTCCGCCCCTTGCGTAGCCGATTAGTTTTCGCACAAGGTCAGCTCCTTTTGAAACGGACCTTTCTATTATATCCGCCCAGTAATAAATTTTATCCTCTTTTGGTATCTTCGTTTTTATAAGTTGAGCTGAGCCAAGAATTCCCGTGAATATATTGTTGAACTCATGGGCGATTCCACCAGCTATTTGAGCGAGCCCACGGAGTTTATCCGCCTCGTGAAGTTTTTCAAGCGCTTTCATATACTCAGTTAAATCAACTATTACACCATCGTAATAGAAGTCATCAAACTTTCGCATTGAAATCTTCACATTTAAAATCTCGCCCGACTTGTTCTTCATTTGCGCATCAAAGTTGGCTATAAAGTTGCTTTTTGAAATCTCCCTCCTGAATTCATCCGCTATCTCGTCAGAGACAAAAAGCTGATAGAAATTGATGCTTTCAATGTCATCAAAACCGAAAACCTTTTTAAAGGTCGGATTGACCTCAATGAATTTCCCTTCATGGTTTATCCTTATTATCGCCTCGCTTGAGTTCTCAAATATAGTTTTGTATTTGCTCTCCGACTCCAAAATTTTGTGATACATCCTCGCATTTTGGATTGCTATTGAAAGCATATCAGCTATTGTTTGAAGCACAAGTATATCAAGATCGTCAAAGACATTTACTTGCGGTGATTCGCAATTTATCACTCCGATGGGCTCACCTGCAACTATAAGGGGAACTGCGACTTCAGAAGATGTCGTCATATAAAATTTTTTTGCTTCGGGTTCAAGTATAATATCTGGGGCATAAATTGTTTTTTTCTCTTTTATCGCTTTGCCAATTATGCCCTCACCGACAGATTGGACATATTCATAAGGTAGTGTCTCCTTCAAGTTCCCGTATATACCTCTCATCACAAGTTTGTCTTCAACAATTTCGTAAATCTCAACGACGATTTCTTTCTTTCCGAGCACCGAATGAATAAGTTTAACTGCGTCCGAGAAAATCTTTTCAACATCTCTGACAAGCACAAGCTCACGGGTTAGCTTATACACTGTTTCAAGTTTAAATATCAACCTTATGTTTTCCGTCATTGATTCAAATTTTTCAAGGACAACGGATATAGTTTCGCCGATCGTTTTAAAAATTTTAACATCTTCGGATGTGAAGGCATTGATCTTTTCAGATGTTATATCAATTATTCCGACTATTTTCCCCTTCTTTTTTATTGGGATTGACATTTCAGATAAAATCGGTGCATCGTGTATAGGGACAAACTGAGGGCTTTTTGATGTATCATTTATCACAACGACATCGCCAAGTAATGCAGATGAACCTGGAATACCGTAGCCGGGTTCATAGGTGTAGCTCTCGCCAATATAATTTTCAAGATAACCGGAAATCGCTAATAATCTCAATTTCCCGTTCGGCTCAGCTGTGAAATAAGAGACATTTAAAAAGTTAAATTCATCCCTTATTAGTGAAACAACTTTTCTAAAGAAGTCCTCCGTTGAATTTATTTCAAGCCCAAGACGTGAGATTTCAGAGATAAGTTTAAACTGTGACTTTTGGCGTTCAAGTCGCCTTTCTTTTTCATCAAGAAGCTTCACCATCTGGTTGAAGCTTTCGGCGAAATTGTAAATATCCGAAGACCTCGGAACCTCAAGTTGAACATTATAAATGCCACGAGCTATATCTTGCATAAGACCAGAGATGCGATCAATTGGCTTGACAACCCGGCGCCTGAAGGTAAGCGTCATAAAAGAGAAGCCAAAAAATATAAGGATGGTAATAATCGTAAAAATTAACAAACTCGCTCTTCTTGTATCTTCCTTATAGGGCTTGGTGTCAAGTTTTATTAGTAAAAACCCCTTTAAATCATTGATGGGGACAAATGCCTCATAAATTCCCTTGTCAGACCAATACCTCAATGTTTTTGAATTGACTTTAAAATCAATTTGCAACTCCTCCGGATCACCGATGGCGCATAAAACATCACCAGTGCTATCAACTATTGCTACAAGCTTAATATCAGGAAATTTCTTATAAAGTGAGATTTGTTCAATTAGTTTCTGCTTATTCAAATCCCCAAGGTAGGTTTGAATTTCTCGGTTTAAATGTATAGTCATCACATTGATTTTATCCTTTATGAAGCCGTCAAGATTTCTTATGAAAATATGCTCGTTAAAGTAAATTAAAACAGCGACCAAAAGTATGATTAGAAACGAATATAGGATTGAAAGTGTACCACTTTTCATAAACGGAATATTTTAAAATTTTTAAAAAGAGCTCTTTTCCGTCCCGCCGAGAAAGGTTAAAGAACAAAATTTGATTGACTTATTTAATTTAGTGTTTTAAAACAATTAAATCAACTCTTCAAGGCAGGGGCAACGAGAAATAGTCCTTCAACTGAACTATTAAAAATTTTTCTTTCTTTTCATCTCCTCTCTCCTTGTGGGGGAGGGTTGGGGTGAGGGGTTCTTTTATCATTGAAGGGGAAAACCGCTCCCATTTTAATTATCCCCCGTCAAGGAGAAGGATAAAGTTTTTTGCAAACTTTTTCTCTCTTAACGATGAAGAAAGGCAAACCAATTACCTCCTGCAAGCAATTTTTTCACTTGCCTTAACTTTTACTTCAGCAGGATTTCTATTCCCACAATCTCAAGAATGGATATCTACAACACATTGGATAAATACATAAAATGTCTTGATGAGGGGGTAATTACATTTGGATTGAAACATTGAGCGGGGAACTTACAAAGTTTAATGGAGTAAGATGAACTGTTTATAAAACTTGGAATTCTGGTTTGATAGATAACTATAATTGAAATCCCATTATATTTAAATCGTCCCCGACCGCGATATCAATTGTGATGTAAATCACTCACCCCTTGATTTTTATTGAGAAGCTTTTTAAACTACTTTTAGAAAAACCAAGAACATAACAACATGAAAAAACTTCAAACAATTTCCCCGCCTTGTTAGATTAAATAAGGAAACGACGGGGGAATTAAAAATATGGCATTTAGGTTAAAGATTGGGAAAAAACCGCCAAAAAGAAATTAAGAGACGAATTCAAGAATTGGTTCTAATTCTTGAGATTGAACATCTACTTGACATAGATCCAAAACAATGAAATCAAATTAAAATAGGGAGGAAAAAATGAGGTACTTATTATCATCAATTCTCGTGATTATCACCTTTAATTTTCTTCAAGCACAAGATTATCAAGTAACAAATATGCAGGGGTATGTGGTTGAAACTCCAAAATTTTCAATCGCTAATGATATTGTTTATCTGACATTTAGAACTAATACAAAGCTTTACAAATTTCCCGCAACAGGTCCACAATCCCCAATTTCTAATCCGATTAGATTTGATCCAACTTTTTGGGGACCTAACGCAGTGGATATAGCTGCTCA